>JAKEGO010000153.1 GCA_022615805.1 Thermoplasmata archaeon | reverse complement strand
GATCGATTGTGTCAAGGGGGATCGATTGTGTCAAGGGGGATCGATTGTGTCAAGGGGGATCGATTGTGTCAAGGGGGATCGAACGTCATATTTGGTCACTGCTTCCAGGTTCTGACCGCGGGCCGGAAGGTCGGCCTGGCTTTATATGGGTCCGAAATTGGACCAAAATATTCCGTGGATGGCTAAGTTAACGGCGCCGCCCTGCCCGTTCAGTTATCCTTAAATTGACCCCTCAGAATGGGGGTGGGATGCGGATAATCATCGGCGGGGCCGGCGAGGTCGGGTTCCGCCTCGCTAGAGTCCTGCGTGCCGAGGGCAACGATGTCATCATCATCGAGGAGGACCCCGACATGGTCAAGAGGGCCAAGACCCTCGATGTCCTGCTGATCGAGGGGAACGCCGCAAGCCCCGAGACCCTCGATCGGGCGCAGATCGCGACCGCCGACCTCTACATCGCCGTGACGCCCTCCGACGAGGTCAACCTGCTCTCGAGCGCTTTCGCCGCGACGCGGCTCACGAAGACGATCGTCCGCGTCAACGAGTTCGAGTTCATGACCCCGGAGGCCAAGGACGCCCTCGAGCGCCTCGGGATAATGAACGTCTTCTGTTCGTCCCTCCTCTCCGCGCAGACCCTTGTCAATCTCATCGAGGCCCCCTCAGTGATCGACGCGAGGCCCGTCGCCGGGGGGAACGCGTTCATCGTGACGATGAGGGCGACCCAGAGGTCGACGGCGGCCGGCAAATCCCTCGATTCGATCAAGTTCCCGCCGGAAGCGAAGGTGCTCGCGATCTACGAGGAGAGGGACCTCATCATCCCGCGGGAGGACTACATGCTCGTTTCCGGCCAGAGGGCCATCATCATGCTCGACGACATAGATGTCCTCCCGGAGCTCGAAAGGCTGTTCGGTCAACGGTCCCTGTCCCGGGTGGGCAAGGTCGTCATCACGGGTGCCAATGACATGGCCCTCTTCATCGCGCGGCAGCTCGAGGACCGGAAGGACGTCCTCCTGATGACCGACTCTCCCGAGATGGCGGAGGAGGCCTCCCGACTCCTCGACAGTGCGCATCCCGTTCTCATCGATCCGATGGACAGCAGGGAGATGGACGAGGTGGGGATCGGCTCGGCCGATGTATTCGTCGCCGCAGGGGAGGACGAGGAGAGGAACATCATCTCGTGCTTCCAGGCGAAGCGGCTCGGCGCCACGCGCACGATGGCCATTATCCGGAACCACGACCTGGGAAAGATGGCGCTGGACATGGGCATCGACATCGTCGTGAACCCGCGCTGGACGACGATATCCGCGATACTCGAGTACGTCCACGAGGTCGAGTACGAGGCGATCCACCTCATCGAGGAGGACGCCGCACAGCTCCTCGAGCTCGAGGTCGCTTCCTCGTCCGACGTGGTCGGCAGGCCCGTGAGGTCGGTGAACGTCGCCGGCGAGGTGGTCATCGGAGCCATCCTCAGGGACGGGCTCGGGACCGATGGCACGTCGGTCCGCAAGGTAAAGATCGCCAGGGACAACGACCTCCTGATGGCAGGCGACCATCTCATCGTACTCGCGCTCCGCGAGGCGATACCGCGCCTCCGTCGTGTGTTGAAGTGATCGAATGAGGTTCCGCGCCGTTTCGAACGTCATCGGGTCCGTCCTCCTGATATTCTCCGGTGCGTTCGCGCTCCCGATCGCCACCGGGCTATGGTTCGGCGAGGCACTCATGGACCTCGCGATCATCTACGGTACCCCCGCCGTCGTCTCCTTCCTCCTGGGAAGCGTCGCCCTCCTCCTCACACGCGACATCAAGGTCATCAGGGACAACGAGGGCTTCGCCGCCGTCGGACTGGGATGGCTCGTCATAGTCCTCATCGGCGCGATGCCGTACGTCATCCACGGCACTTTGTACTACGAGACGAACGCCTACGACCACCGGAACCCGTTCGCCCTCGACGCGGACGACCCCTACCGCTCTGGCGAGGCACTGACGAACGCCTTCTTCGAGTCCATGTCCGGGTTCACGACGACCGGGGCTAGCGTGCTCGAGATGCCGACGCACCGGACGGTGGTCGAGAACGGCACCGAGAGGGTCGTCGCGGTCGAGGGGAACTACTACCCGCGGGAGTACGGCTACTCGCTCATAATGTGGCGCGCGGAAACGACATGGCTCGGCGGCATGGGGATCATCGTCATGAGCGTCGTCTTCCTCTCGCGGATCCTGTCGGGCACCATCCTGCTCCTCCGCGCGGAAGGGGTGACGACCGAAGCCCGCCTCCGCCCCAAGTTGAAGGACACCTTCGCCATCCTCAGGTGGATATACATCGGGATGACGGTGGCGATGATCGTCCTTCTCAAGATGGCCGGCATGCGGTTGTACGACGCCATATGCAACTCGTTCTCCGTGATCGCGACCGCAGGGTTCTCTCCGATGTTCAATTCCATCAAGGCGTACCCCGATCCGATCGTCCAGACGATCATCGTCGCGTTCATGGCGCTGTCGGCGATCAATTTCGTGCTATACTATCATCTATTCACGGGCAAGCCGGGCAAGTTCTTCGGCGACCCGGAGATGCGGACCTTCGTTGGGATCATGACGCTGGGGTGCCTGCTCATCGTTCTCAACCTCGTCTTCAGCGCGGGAATGCGATGGGACCACGCCCTGCACCAGGGCGTTTTCAACGGTGTCTCCATCGTATCGACTACTGGCTTCTCCAATTCCGATTTCGACCAGTGGCCCGAGACAAGCCGCTTGATCCTGATACTATTCATGTTCATCGGGGGCTGCGCCGGTTCCACCGCCGGGGCGCTCAAGGTCGTCCGCGTCCTCGTTCTGTTCAAGACGTTCAAACGCGAGGTGATACGCCTCCTCAATCCCAGGTCAGTCGTATGCGTGCGGCTCGGCGGTCAACCCGTGCCCGAGGACGCCATAACCGGCCTGCTGACCTTCGTCGTCATCTACATCGCGATAGCCATCCTGAGCACACTCGCGATCCTCCTGATGGAGCCCGATCTGGCGATGATCGATGCGCTGTCCGGCGTTGCCACAACGATGGCCAACGTCGGTCCCGGCCTCGGTTCTCTGGGCCCGACGGAAACCTACCTGTCTCTCACCGTCCCCACGAAGCTATGGCTCTGCGGGTGCATGTGGTTCGGCAGGCTCGAGATATACGCGGCGCTGATACTGTTCTTCCCGAGCACGTACAAGACCTGAGCGAACGCCGGGGGCGAGGCTCCTGCGTTCCCACGGGTACTTCGCGGAAACGGTCAGACAGAGAACTCGTCCATCGTGTATTCGCCATCGAGCACGCCGTCAACCCCCTTGAGCAGCATCCTCGCCTCCCCCACCGTGAGGACGGGGACCTGGTACCTCTCCTGGTCGTCGAGCGGGATCCTCGGGCACGCGGCGACGACGACGGCATCGAGCCTGAAGTTCTCGACGGCTTCGGGGAGGACATGGTCCATCGCGATGATGTGGGCCTCCCGGCCCGCCTCCGCGAACTCCCGTGCCAGGTCCCTCGCGAGGGCCAGTCGGCTCTGCCCTCCCTCGGGCGTCACGACGATGGCGATGCGCCTCGCATCCATGGCCCTGGCTATGGTCGCGAACCGCTTTCGCAGGAGCTCCTCCGCGTCGACGAGGGCCGCGGTCCCGGTGTAAGGGTTCATCGCGACGACGGGCTTTCCGGTCGCGAGGGCGACGCCCAGGGGGTGGAACCTCCCGGTGCCGATGTAGAGGAAGTTGGCCACCTCGTCCTCCACGGAGTGGGCCGTGGAGAGGTCGCACCCCAGGATCTGGCCGTCGTATGCCGCCCTCCCCGCGGCCTCCCCGACGTGGATCTTGTACCCCCTCTCCTCGAGGAGCGTTTTCACGCGCGGGAGCATCCCGACGTGCTGAACGGTCGTCACCAGGCCCACCGGGGAGATGAGGATCTCGCATGCCTCCTCGATGCCGGCCCCGGGGTCGAGATCGTCCCGCATCTCGATGTAGTGGACCTTCAGCGCGGTATCCGTGCCGGGGATGGGCGCGTGGCCCAGGTGGACCAGTGCGGCGGCGCCGATGGCCTTCGCCCGACTGTCCGCTACCATGCACGCCCCGTAGGTCGGGTCGCCGAAGAGGACCACCTTCACGCCCCTGCCCTCGAGCTGCTTCGCCAGCTCCAGGGCTCGCGACTTCAGGCCCTCGGGCGCCTGGACCGCGACGGTCCTGCCGCGGTAACGCCTCGCGATGTCCCCGATCTCCTCCATCGCAATCGAATCCGGGCCCCGGTCTTAAGCCTTTTCGGCGGGACGGTGCGGGCACGGGGTCATGGGGGGCTCTTGGTCCCGCGGCCCGGCAGTTCCCGCGACATCCCCGGAGGCCTCCCATGTCAGCGGGTCCCGCGCCTCCTCGGCACGACCCTCTTGCCGTTGGCCACCGACCTGTCGAGCCCCCACCTGTCGGATGCGGCCCCGTGGAGCGCCCTGAGGAGCCCGATGTTGTCACCGGTGTGGTCCCTCGCGGCGATGCCCCCGACGCCGGGGAACCTCCCGCCGGCCAGCATGACTATCGAGACCTCGTCGTTGGCCCAGGCCGGGAACCCGTCCACCTCGGTCCTCCCGGCCCTCACGCGCCGCTCGCGCAACACCTCGCCGACGAGGGCCTCCACCTCCGTCTCCGGCGGCCTCCTGATGAAGATGTACGAGAGCGACGTGACGTAGGCGCCGGACGGGCGGCCGGCGAGAAGGAGGCTCCTTGCGAGGAGCATGGCGAGGAGGGCGGTCAGGAAAAGGACGCTGGCCCAGGCCGTGGCCGGGACGTCACGCCCCGCCGGGACGGCGAGGAGCGATAGCGGCACCGAGGCGACGATGACCGTCATGGCGAGGGCAGCGGCCCGCAACCCCCTCCTCCCGAGGGAGCGCCTCTCGACCCATATGTCCACCGGCATCCCGCGCATCGCACGTCGAGTCCGCTGTGCCGATATAATCCTTTCCGGCGTGGAAACCACAGAGGGAGGCCCAGGCCTGCCCCCCCGTCCATCCGCTCCGTCCGCGGGATGCGGTACCTTCGGGGTCAGTACAGGGGCAACTGGCCGGTCAAGGGGTCGATGTTGTTCCCCGCCGCGGGGCCGATGGCCAGCGCGGTCGGGGTCCCGGGAGGGACCTCGGTCAGGCCGGCATCCCTGATGAGCACCGTCGTCAGCCCCCTCTGCCGCGCCTTCCTCTCGAGCTCCTCGAGGGCCTGGAGGTCGGGGACCCTCAGCACGACCTTCTTCTGTCCCTCGGAGTGCCATTTGCGCACGACGGCGGCCTTCTTCTCCCTCGCGAGCCTCGCGCACTCGACCGCGGCGTGGGCGCCCTGCGCGACGGCCTTTCCGCACGAGAGGCCCAGGTCGGCCCTTATCACGATCGCCATCTTCGTCTCCATCGGTACACCCCTCCCACGTCGTCACTTCGTCTGGTCGATGACCCTCTGCGCCTTGCCCTCGGAACGGGGCAGGCTGCCCGGCTCCATGATCTCGACATCGACCCTGAGGCCGACGAGGCTGAGGATCTCGGCCGATATCGCCGCGGAGAGCCGCTCCTGCGCGCCGGCCCTCCACGCCGCGGGCGTCGGCTCGACCTGGACCCTCAGGTCGAGGAACGGACCCGCGTTGAACTTCACGATCTGGTAGTTCTCGGAGGAGCCTTCGACCCCCATGATGGCCTCCTCGATCTGCCGCGGGAAGACGATGACCCCCTTCACCTTCATCATGTCGTCCCTCCGGCCGAGGATGCGGGAGTGGCGGACGAACGTGCGGCCGCACGCGCAGCGCTCGCCATCCATCATTGCCAGGTCCTTCGTCCTGAACCTGATGGCTGGGAAGCCCTCGTGGGTGAGGGTCGTGATGACCAGTTCGCCCTCCTCGCCCTCGCCGACGGGCTGCATCTCGTCGTCCACGCACTCCACGAGGAAGTGGTCCATGTTGACGTGGAGGCCGGTGCGGGCCTCGCAATCGAAGCTCGTCCCCGGGCCGCCCACCTCCGTCAGGCCGAAGGCCTCCGCGGCGCGGAACCCCGGACCCCAGCGTTCCTCGAGCTTGGCCCGCATCTCGTCGCTCCAGGCCTCGGCCCCGAAGAAGCCGACCTTGAGCTGGAAATCGTCGCGCTCCATCCCCATCTCCTCGGCCACCTCCGCGAGGTGGAGGCCGTAGGACGGGGTCGCGCCGATGGCGTGTGCGCCGAAGTCGGCGAGGAGCCGTATCTGACGCTTTGTGTTCCCGCTGGACGTGGGGATGGTCATCGCCCCGAGCCTCCTCGCGCCGTGGTAGAACCCGAAGCCGCCGGTGAAGAGGCCGAAGCCGTAGGCGATCTGGATCTTCTCGCCCGGCCGGAGGCCGCCGGCGTACATGCCGCGGGCCATGACCTCGGCCCAGTTCCGGAGGTCGCCCTCGGTGTAGACGTTCGTGACGGGCTTTCCCGTCGTCCCGGAGGAGCTGTGCAGCTCGATCCACGTGTCCGGCGGCGTGCAGGTCAGCCCGTAGGGATAGGTGTCGCGGAGGTCCTCTTTCGAGAGGACGGGTATCCTGACGACATCCGGGAGGCCCTTGATGTCGTCGGGGTGGAAGCCCGCCGCCTTGAACCGCGCGCGGTAGGCCTCGTTGTTGTCGTAGGCGTGTTTCGTTACCCACCTGAGCCGCTTCAGCTGAAGGGCATGCAGTTCGTCGAGGCCGAGCGCCTCCATGCTGCTCCAGTACCTATCGGTCATCGGGACGCCTCCGTTCTGCAAGAGGGTCGGAGATATAATAGTATGGTAGGGCACACCCGTTGCCATCCACTGGCCGGGTTCGCAAGCGTGCGACCGGCGCGGGCCGTTCTTTCCGCATAGGGCCCATGGCGGATGACCATCTGCCTCGTCCGATCCCCCTCGACCCATGGGGACCGCGGGGGCGCTACCGAGGATTTATCTACGTTCCGCCCATTCCCCCCTCGTGGGGCGGATCATCGCTCTGGACGAGAGGACCGTCCGGATGATAGCCGCCGGCGAGGTCGTCGAGCGGCCTGCGTCCGTGGTGAAGGAACTGGTCGAG
>JAKEGO010000152.1 GCA_022615805.1 Thermoplasmata archaeon | reverse complement strand
CTTGGTCCGGTCTGCGCCGACACAGCCTACTCGTCCAGGAAAAACGCGCAGTCCGTGGCCGACCTCGGCGGCAGACCGTTCCTGAAGCCGAGGAAGGATGCCACCGCTCTGGCGAAGGGACATCCGGCTTGGAGACGGATGATCCTGCATTACAGACGGAGGAGGAAAGGATTCGAGAGGGTGTATCGCAAGAGGAGCAACTGCGAGGCCACGAACTCGTCGTTCAAGAGGCTCTGGGGATGCAGGCTGTACAGCAGGAAGAGGTGGAACCAGTCCAGGGAGGTCGGGTTGAAGGTCGTCGCACACAACGTCTGCCTCCGGATCAGGTTCCGGGTCAGGATCAGGCTTGAAAAGGCGGTGGGCTAATTATGGGACGCAGCCTCGCCGGGCGTAACCTCTTTATAGACTCCTGGGGATATCGTGGCATGCCGTGGCTCCTGTTGCTGTTCGTGATCCTGGCGCTCCTGCTGATCGTGTTCATCATCATCAAGATCATCAAGTTCGTCATCACGGTGGCGGTCCTCATCGCCATCGTGTGGGCGCTCTTCCACTTCGGGCTGATACCGGGATCGTGATGCATCGGCGGGTGCCGGGCCTGCCATGACCGGTCCCGCTCGCGCCGGGTCGCCCGTCAGTTCCATGGCATAGGACCATTTCCGTCGGACATTCACCAGGGCTCCACCGGGGCCTGCAGTCCGCATTCGCTCTCGAGGACCCCGCGGAGCCGGGTGAGGGCGCCGTGGAAGGAGGTCAGGTTCGCCCCGGCGACGTCCAATCCTATCCATTCGCGCTCCCGCATCGGGGCCGTGGCATACCTCCGGAGGGGGAACCATGCGCGTCCGAGGGAGGGGACCGGCCGGCTCATGAATTCGGTCACGAGCGTCTCCGCCCGGTGGTCGAGCGCGTTCACATGGGCGTCGAGCTTGGCCAGGAACTCGGGCGTGATTATCTGGCCCCTAGAGCCGAGAATGGGCGCTCCGTTCCTGAACTCGGCCAGCCGCTCGCGGGACGTGTCCGAGCGGGCGGCGTCCTCGATCATTTGCCGCCGGGGATCGTCCATGCCCATGTAAAGCCGCAACTGGAGGAAGGAGCCGAGGGTCATCGTGTCGAGGAGGTCCTCCCTCTCGGCCGACCCGGCCATCCGGAGGAAGAGGGCCGTCATGTCGGCTCGGGTATGGAGGATCAGGTACACGAGGTAGTAGCGCTCCCTCGATATCAGCAGGGTGTTCCCTCGGACCTTGCGGACCTCAATGATCCTGACGGCCCTGTCGTGGACCTCCTTGAGGTCGTGGAACAGCCCTGTCATCTCCTCGCAGTAGTCCTCCGGGCGGTCCACCTGGAGGAGCACCTTTATTACGACCTCTCCGTCATGGAGAAAGTCGAGCATGGCCTCACCTCGGATGCATCGCGCTCCTCGGATAATAAACATTACCGTCGAAACGGAGACGCCTCTCGGCCGACGCTTGATTTTTATTCAATGACGCGGATGATGCGAACGGGTCCGGCGACGGGCTCGACGAGGTCCAAAGGATTTTTATACGCAGTCATATAACGGTATCCACTCCCCTGCTGGATGGCCTGGGATGCGGGCGCGCGAAAGGGGCGGCGCGGGCCTGAGATGCGCGGGGATGACCGAAATTACGGAGGGATCGCACTGCCAGCGAAGACCGGGTTCGATGCCGTGGGGCTCCTGGGAGGGAGCAGGGGCGAGGTGCGCGGTGCTTCCGAAGCCTACGTCATGGAGGTGAGGGGGGCGCCGTCCTGCTCGCGGGAGTGCCCGGCCGGCGTCAACGTCAAGGCCTACATCGGCCTGATAGCGAACCGGAGGTTCGAGGAGGCCGTCGATGTCATCCGAGAGGCCAATCCGTTCCCCCTCGTCTGCGGCCGCGTCTGCACGCGCCCGTGCGAGGCGGGATGCGAGCAGTCCGAAACCGGCGATCCGGTCGCGATACGCGACCTGAAGCGTTTCGCCGCCGACTTCGAGCTGGCCCGGAGGCCTGCGGTCGCCGAGCCCTGCCCCGTCCTCCACGAGGAGAGGGTCGCCATCGTCGGCGCCGGACCGGCCGGCCTTACTGCCGCCGTCGACCTCGTCCACCTTGGGTACAGGGTGGTGGTCATGGAGGCCGGGGACGAGCCCGGCGGCATGCTCCGCTACGGGATACCGCCCTACCGCCTGCCCAAGAGGGTCCTGGCCCGCGAGATCGACTGGATCAGGGGCCTCGGCGTCGAGGTCCGCACGCGAACGCGGGTTGACGACCCCGTCGCCCTTCTTACCGAGGGATACTCCGCGGTCCTGGTCGCTGGAGGCGCCCCCCTGGCGATGCCCCTTGGCATCCCGGGGGAGGACGCGGAGGGGGTCATGGACGCCCTCGCCCTCCTGAGGGCAGTCAACCGTGGCGAGCGCCCGGACCTGAGGGGGCGCACGGTGGTCATCGGCGGGGGCTCGACGGCCGTCGACGCCGCGAGGACGGCGGCGAGGCTCCGCGCGGAGGTCACCCTGGCCTACCGCCGCGGGAGGGAGGAGATGCCGGCCGACCCCCAGGAGGTGGCCGAGGCCGAAGCAGAGGGGGTCGCCGTGAGGACGCTCGCCATCCCGAAGAGGGTGGTCGTGAAGGGAGGGCGGGTCACGGAGGTCGAGTTCATCAGTGCGAGGCTCGGCGAGCCTGACGGCTCGGGCCGCCGCCGCCCCGAACCCGTGAAGGGGAGCGAGTTCAAGATCGCGGCCGACCACGTCCTGACCGCGATCGGAGCCATGCCCGATGTCGGAACGGCCTGCGGCCCTGGATTCACCACGGGCGGCGGCCTCGTTGCGGTCGGGGATGACTGTGCGACCTCTGTCACCGGAGTCTTCGCTGCCGGGGACGTGGAGCTCGGGCCGGCGACGGTCGTCGAGGCCATCGGGCGCGGCCACGTGGCCGCGGCGGGGATCGACGCGTACCTGGCGGGCAGGGCCTTCGTCCCTCCCGACCCCCGTGCCGTCCCCGTGCCGGTGGTGCTCAGGCCGGGGTCCCTGCGCGGGAGGCCGCGGGAGGGCGGCCAGACGCGCCACGGCCCCTCCGACGCATCGTGCTTCGATGACGCCACGTGCACGATGGACGAGACCGTTGCGGTCGGCGAGGCGTCGCGGTGCCTGACCTGCGGCCCGTGCGCCCTGTGCGACGTCTGCGTCCCGACGTGCGGCTCGAAGCAGCTCGTTGCCACCGTCCGTGGCGCCTCCTTCCTTCTCAAGGTGCCGCCGGAACTGGCACGCGAGGTCGCCTTCGGCGGCCTCGGGTCGATCGATGTCGTGACCGATGGCGGCGAACGGACCGTCGGCCTGCGCACCCTCACGGCGGCCGTCGACGCCACGCTCTGCATCGGTTGCGGCCGTTGCGAGGAAGCCTGTGCGTACCGGGCCATCTCCACGGTCGTACGGAAGGGGGAGACGCCAGTGGCGGAAGTGGCCCACGACGCGTGCTCGTCCTGCAGCGCCTGCGTTTCCATCTGCCCCACTGGTGCGATATCCCAGGGGCCGATGTCCGATGGCGCGGTGCTCGGGAGGGTGCGCGAGGTCCGGACGGCGGATGGCGACATCGCCTTCGCCGCGCTCTGGACCCTGCCCGCTCCCACCTTCGGCGGCCGCGATGGGATCGTGGAGGTCATGCACGAAAGACGGCCCACGCCGGCGTTCCTCGTCCGAGCGCTCGCCGCCGCTGGCCGCGGCGTCCTCGTCGTAGGGCCGGACGCGTCTTGCGGCTCTCATTACATCGAGCGAGGGAAGGGGCCGGCCGAGGCGGTGGCCGGGGCCAGGGCGCTCGTCTCGCTTTCGGGGGTCTCCCCGGAGCGGATAGGCTACGCCGCAGTGCCTGCAGGGACGGACCCGGGCGTCGCCTTTGGAGACTTCGCGAGACGGCTCGACGCCATCGGCCTCGAGCCGCTGGACCTCCCCGCCACGCCCGGCGGCATCGGCCCTCTCGGGGACGCGCTCGCAGCCATCCGGCTGATGGCATCACGCCCGGATGGGCCGATGGACGACCCGTTCGGCGGTCTCGAGCCCGCCGGGGAGGGTCGCCCGGCGCTCTTCGAGGGGTGCATCCCGATGCTCGCCGCCGTCGGCGCCCTCCACGACCTCTTCGACCTCGTGCCGATGAGGGACGCGGCCCGGAGGCTTGCGCTGGGCACCGGCGTCGCGGAGGGGGGCGTGCCAGGACTGGCGTGCCCGTCGAGAGGGCTCGCGGCCGACGGGGACCCATCGCGCCGGAAGGCCGTCGAACGGATCGCCCGGCTCAACCGCAAGGCACTGTCCACGGCATCCCCGTCGCGCCTCGTGATCTCGACGCCAGAGGCGTTCGCCTCGATGAAAAGTGCGCGTGGCATCGAGGTGACGGCATTGCCGGAGGCCCTGATGTCGGCGATCGAGGGGGGGGACATGGCGCCCTTGGGCCTCACCGTGGGACTCCACGGCGCATGCTCGATGGAGGACGATCCGTTCCTGACGCCCTTCCGGCGCCTTCTCGAGATGGCGGGCGCGAGGGTCGTCACGTTGAAGGGGAGCTGCGGCAGCACCGGGCTCGCGGCCTCCGACGCCGAAGCGCGACGCGCGTCCGACGCCCTGGTCGCCGAGGCGGCGGCCGCGGGCGCATCGCTAGTGGCGTGCACGTCGCCGAACTGCCTTTCGCACATGCTGATGACGAGGAGGGAGGGCGCGTGGAGGACGGACGCGATGGAGGTCACGGACCCGTATCGGCTTGTCCTGCTTTCGATGGAGGGGGAGCGATGATCGAACGGGGCAAGGCGCCGTCCGACGGCAAGTTCCGCGTTCGCGAGCATCCGATCCTCGGGGGCGTCGACGGCAGGGGGACCGTCGAGTTCACGTTCGAAGGCCGTGCGATGACCGCGCGCGAGGGGGAGATGATCTCCACCGCGCTTTTTGCCAACGGCGTCCATGTCCTGGGCAGGCACCACCGCGACGGCGCTCCCCTGGGGATCTTCTGCGCCAACGGCCAGTGCGCACAGTGCCTCGTCCTCGTCGACGGCGTACCAGTGAAGTCGTGCGTCACGCCCGTCGCCGCCGGCATCGACGTCCGGACGCTCGGCGGCCTCCCCGCCCTCCCCGAGGTGGACGAGCCCGTTGGCGTCATGTCCGCCCAAATCGAGGAGCACGCCGCCGACGTGCTCATCGTCGGCGGAGGGCCAGCCGGACTGAGCGCCGCGATCGAGCTGGGGTCCATGGGCGTGCGCTGCATCCTCGCGGACGATAAAGCGGAGCTCGGGGGCAAGCTGAGCCTCCAGACCCACAACTTCTTCGGTTCGACCAGGGATTGCTCGGCCGGGGAGCGGGGGATGGACATCGGCGACGACCTCGCCCTGGCCGTCTCGCAGCTCGGGACCGTCGATGTGTGGCTCCGGTCCCCGGTCGTGGGGGTCTTCTCGGACGGCGTCGTCGGCGTCGTGCGGGAGGGCCGGTACGTCAATGTGAGGACGGAGCGCATCCTCGTGGCCGCGGGGGCGCGGGAGAAGGCCCTCACCTTCCCGGGGTGCGATCTCCCAGGGGTCTACGGCGCCGGCGCGTTCCAGACCCTCGTGAACAGGGACATGGTCCGCGCGGCGGACCGCATCTTCATCGTCGGTGGGGGGAACGTCGGCCTCATCGCCGCCTACCACGCGCTCCAGGCGGGCATCGACGTCCTGGGCATCGTCGAAGCGCTGCCCCGGTGCGGCGGCTACAAGGTCCACCTCGACAAGTTGCTCAGGCTGGGGATTCCGGTCTACACGTCGCACACCGTCCTGAGGGCCGAGGGCGATGGGCGCCTCGAGCGGGTAGTCATCGCGCAGGTGGACGAGCGTTTCCGCCCGATCGAGGGCACGGAGGCGGTCTTCGAAGCCGACACGCTGCTCATCGCGGTCGGGCTCTCCCCGATCGACGAGCTCGCTCGCGAAGCCCGGAGGAACGGCTTCAGAGTCCTATCCGCGGGCGACGCGGACGTCATCGCGGAGGCGTCCGCCGCGATGTTCTCCGGCCGTATCGCAGGGAGGGAGGTCCTCAGGGACCTGGGGCGCGATGTGGACGTCCCACCCGAGTGGCACGAGATGCTGGCGGTCCTGAGGGGGAAGCCCGGGCCGGTCCTGGGACCGAGGGATCTCCCTGAGGGCCTCGACGTGTTCCCGGTGATACGGTGCGCCCAGGAGATCCCCTGCAATCCGTGCACCTGGGCGTGCGTCAATCAGTCGATATCCATCCCCGAGGGGAACCTCAACGGGAGGCCGGGCTTCTCCGGCGAGTGCGTCGGTTGCCTCAACTGCGTGGCCGTATGCCCGGGCCTCGCGATCACGGTCGTCGACCGACGCTACGACCCCTCGGGACGGACGGCGCTCGTCGTCCTCCCGTGGGAGCTCCCGGAAGGCACCGTCGTCCCGGGGCAGGAGGTCACGACGACGGGGATGGAGGGCGAGGTCGTGGGGCGGGGCCTGGTCATCGCGGTCAAGGAGGCGCGGTGGCAGGACCGGAGGGGGTTGCTATCCGTCGAGGTCCGATCGGCGGAGGCGACGTCGGTGGCGGGCGTCCGGATACGCGAGCCGCTCGGCAGCCGTTCGCCCACGCCCACGAGGGCCGCGGACGACGGCGATGCCATAGTGTGCAGATGCGAACGCGTCACCAAGGGCGAGATCATGGATTACATCCGCGCGAACGGGGTCCGGGACTTCAACTCGCTGAAGGCCGCTCTGAGGACCGGTATGGGCCCTTGCGGCGGCAAGACGTGCCAGGAGCTCGTCATGCGCATCTTCCGGGAGGCGGGCGCGCCCCCCGGAGAGGTCCAGCCCCACGTCGAGAGGCCGTTCTCGCAGGAGGTCCCGCTCTCCGCCTTCCTGGGAGGTGAGGAACGGTGACGGAGCACGACGTCATCGTCATCGGGGCGGGATCCGTCGGCCTGCCCACCGCGTACTTCCTAGCCGAGGCTGGCATGAAAGTCCTCGTCGTCGACGAGCTGGCGTCCTCCGGACAGGGGCAGAACAAGTCGGCGATTGGCGGCGTGAGGGCGACTCACTCGGACCCTGCGAAGATATTGCTGTGCTCCCAGAGCCTCGGCGTCTTCTCCACGTGGAAGGAGAGGACCGGGACGGACATCGGCTGGAAGGCCGGTGGCTACTGCTTCCCCGCCTTCCGGGAGAGGGAGGAGAAGGCTCTCCGGGGCATACTGCCGGTCCAGAGAGCGCACGGCCTCGACATCGATTGGTGCGAGGCGGACCGGATAGGGCGCCTCGTCCCCGGGATCGAGACGCGCGGCCTCCTGGGAGGCACATTCTCGCCCGACGACGGCCAGGTCAGCCCGCTCCTCGCCGCGGAGTCATTCACCAACGAGGCGCGCCGGCTCGGCGCCGAGTTCCGCTTCAGGGAGAGCGTCACGGGCCTCGTGACGGAGGGCGAACGCGGGTCCCTCGCGGTCGTGGGGGTGCGGACGCGAGGGCCTGACGGGAAGGCGCACGAGCACCGGGCGGCGGCAGTCGTCAATGCGGCAGGCGCACACGCCTCCGGGATATGTTCCATGGCGGGGCTCGATATACCGGTGCTGCCCGACAGCCACGAGGCGGGGATCAGCGCCCCCGTCCGACCGTTCCTGGGACCGCTGGTCGTCGACCTCAGGCCTGGGCCCGACGGCAGGACCTCGAACTTCTATTTCGGCCAGAACTCCGAGGGGCAGGTCATCTTCTGCTACACGCCCGCGAGGATATTCCCGGGGGAGGACCGGCGGAGCACGGGGGAGTTCATGCCGACCGTCGCGCGCCGCCTCGTCGACCTAATACCGAGGTTCAGGAACCTCACGGTCAGGAGGATATGGCGGGGTCTCTATCCGATGACCGCCGACGGCGTCCCGGTAATCGGGATGGACCCATGCGTTGAGGGTCTGTACCTCGGGATCGGCATGTGCGGGCAGGGGCTGATGCTCGGGCCCGGAGTGGGCATGAACCTGGCATCGCTCATAACGACGGGGTCCCCGTCGATCGACGGGGAGGCCTTCGACGCGCTGTCCCCCGGCAGGGATTTCACCTGCGGGAGGGAGGTCCTCAAATAGCGTCCTCTGGACGCCGGGCGCGAGACCTCAGCAGGGCCACGCCGAGCGCGACGAGGAGGATGTGCAATGGCGCGAGGTCCAACCCGCTCATCGATAGCGACTTCCCGACGGCGTGGAGCTCGACCTCCGCGTCGTTGTTCACCTGGATGGTCTGGGCTTCCGTGCCGGGATAGTCCAGCACGACGCGCATCACGTGCTGGTCGTCGTTGTTGAGGCTGAAGGTGAAGTATGCGACCGCGTAGGCGTCGACGTATGCCCTGGTGTGGCTCACGCAGGGGACGTCGAGCGTCACGCTGCCCACGAAGTTGCCGTTGTCCGTCAGGTTGACGATGACGCCCTCTGCGGGGGCGGCTCCGAGGTTCCTCACGATCACCCACAGGCGGGTGTCTACACGTATGATCGTCGTGTCGATGAAGTCGGGGAACACCTCGAGCGCCCTGACGGAGACCTCGGGTTCGATGGGAATGACGAGCAGGTCGCCGATCTTCACCTTGTTGTTGTTGTCGCGCTCCGGGATGATGTCGGTCGGGTCCATCTCGATGATCAGGGGGTAGGCGAGGATCGCGTCGGTGCCGGACTTCCTCACGATGCGGTCGCGTAGCGTGGCGGTGTCTATCCGTATGCTCTCCGGCTGCTCCTGGGTGACGTTGATCTTCCCCGAGGGGATGATCTCGACCGATCTCGACCACCGGTCCCTCGAGTTGTAGAGAGGGTCGAGGTTGATGTAGACGTCGTACTTGCCGTTGAACCTCATGTTCCTGTCGACATCCACCCAGACGAGCATGCCGACATAGGCCGCGACGAGGAAGCCGGTGTTGCGCAGCGTCATGTCCACCCTGAGGCGGTCGCCCTCGATGACGCCTATGTCGGCCTCCGGCATCCCGGGTTTCGGCACGTCGGGCATCTCGACGTTCCCCGATAGCGTGATGTCCTGCCTCCTGAGCTCGATCTCTGGCGGCGGGCCGAAGGTGACGGCCTTCAGTATCACGTGGTTGTTCATCTCGTCGGACTCGAATATCCTGTTCTCCTTGTCGATCCATATCTCGAGGGTGTGGGTGAGGTTCTTCGGGTCCCTGACCGGGGTCCAGTAGAGCGAGTAGGTCCCGCTCTCGTATGCTCCGAGGGTGATGAGCTGGGAGTCCACCGTGTAGTTGTTGTCCGTGAGGTTCACGTAGAAGTTCTCGGCGATGACCGGTCCGAGGTTGTGTACGGTGACGTCCAGCCGGTTCTCGTGGCCGAGGAACGGCCCGAGACCGAAAGTGACGTCGGGGTTTATCTCCCACTTCGACTTGTTAGATATCGCCATGTCGGGGACCGGCCACACGTAGATGGTGCGCGTGAAGTTGTTGTTCGTCTCGTCGAGCTCCGGGATGAGGTCCTCGGGGTCCACGGAGATGTTGATCGTGTGGTTGCCGACCGGGTGCGATATCCACTTGACGTCGAGGTGCCTGACGCCTCCGCGGGAGATGTTGATGGTCTCCTCGTGGAATGTCGCGCCGTTGTCGGTGAAACGGACGATGACCCCCGTCGCGGGGATGCCGCCCTCGTTGCGTACGTCGACGCCGATGGTCACGGTGTTGCCGTCCGGCTGGTTGACGACGGATTCGACGTCCTTCTCGCGGAGGATGAGCTCGACCTCGTCGACATTGTCGATGCAGTAGATGTAGCCGTCGGCGACCGAGATGAGGACCTCGCCCTCGTCGTCGCCGTCCACGTCCACGATGACCGGCTGGCCCGACCCGAAACCGAAGTGGAAGGTCCAATCGACGCTCCCGTTGTTGCCGTCGAGGACGTACATATAGCCGTCCGACGACCCGAACAGCACCTCCGGGATGCCGTCGGAGTCGAGGTCGGCGGCGCTCGGGGGCGAGAGGACCGTTTCGTCCACGCCGAGGTCGAACTCCCAGAGGACGAGGCCGTTGTCGTCAATGCAGTATGCCCGGCCGTCCGTCATCGTCTGGATGATCTCGGCGATACCGTCGCCGTCGACGTCCGCCGCCGCCCCATGGGCCGATTCCGCGCTGTAGGTGCTACGGGTGGTATCGCCACCGTACCATAGCGTCGCACCCGTGGTCATGTCCACGGCCGACCCGATCACGTTCTCCGAGTAGTATTGGTAGGCCACCAGCAACTCGTCCATGGCGTCATGGTCGGCGTTCCCCACCATCTGGCCGCCGTACGAGTAGGTCGGACTGTTCCCCATCGTGTAGATGTACTCCCCGATGAGGGGGTCGAAGACCCTGTAGGTCGTCCCGTCCTGGATGACCATCTCGTCGAGCCCGTCGTTGTCGTAGTCGTACACGACGGCGTACCTGGCCGACATGCCCTCCTTCGCCCATATCGTGCGCCGCGTCTTCCCGTCGAACACGCAGCAGCCTGTGGTGTACTTGGACCATTCGTTTGGCTGGCTGTACGAGTAGTTGTTGAACCTTACGTAGATGTCGAGGTACTCGTCACCGTTGAAGTTGCCTACCCTCAGTTGGTTCCACTCGTAGAGGCGCTGGACCTTGCTCCGGTAGACATCGCGGCGGTCGAGGCGCCATTCCTGCACCCATGAGGCGCCGTCCCACTCGTAGCAGTAGATCGTCCCCCAGTTCTTCGTGATGAGCTCGACCCTCCCGTCCGAGTCGTAGTCGATGAAGAAGTGCGTGTCCTCGTGCATGTGCCTGAGCGGCGTTGAGACGGGCTCGTTGTGGTAGTCGGCAAGGGATGCGTTGAGCACGGTCAGCCACGTCTCGTGCGGGAGTTGGACGAGTATCTCCTTGATGCCGTCGACGTTCATGTCGGCGACCCAGATGTTGGACCTCGAGCCGCCCGTCCTCACGGTCCGGTAGCTCCCGGTGGAGTTGACGACGTAGAGGTAGCCGTCGTCGGTCACGATGACGGCCTCCTTCCTCGGATCGCCGGTCAGGTTGCCGATGTCGCGCATGTAGACGTTCGGCATCGGATTGTTCGTCGGGGGAACGAACCTCCATACCTCCTCCAGGGCTGACCCGTTGGCGTGGTTCGCCGTGATGTTGCCCGCCTTCGTCAGGAAGAGCTCGTCGATGCCGTCGCCGTCGATGTCGCCGTGCGCGTTCGGGCCGTAGACCTGGTACCATAGCCAGTAGTACTGGCCAGAGTTGAACCAGCACTCCGCCGGGTTTTGCTCGGCCTTGTAGAAGCGGTTCCAGTACGCGTAGGTGTACCCGCTGGCCGTCCACTTGACGTGGTAGCCGGTCTCATTACCGTCCAGGCAGACCCAGTCCTGCCCCGACTGGAGCACGATCTCCTCCTCGGGGTCGGCATCTAGGTTCGCGACGGTCTTTATCTCCCACTGGCCGGTCGTCGGGCTGCCGTACTGGCCCTCCTTGACGCCGTTCTCCAGGTCGATGATCACCGTGTACCAGTGGTTCGCCCCCGCCCTTGCCGCAGCGGAGCTGATGTTCCTCATGCTCCCGACGAACTCGAGGACCCCGTCGCCGTCCGGGTCGGCCACGCACCCCTCCATCCACTCCCAGAGGATCTGGTTCCCGTAGCCGCCGTGCTCGACCACGTAGTCCGTCTTGAGGCCTATCGTCGACGCGTTGCATTCGAGGACCATGACCCCATCGTGCGTGTAGTAATCGTTGTTCTGGTACCAGTTGTTGTTCGGCTCGGAGTACGGGATGATTATGTTCCCGCGCCCGTCGCTCGCGTTTATGTCGCGGATGATGACGGAGCCGCCGATCATGTACGGGCTGGCGGCCAGGGTGCGTTCGTACTTGAAGCTCCCGTCCTCCGCGTCGTACACCGAGACGCCGTATGTGTAGAGCACGACGACGTCCTTGACGCCGTCGAGGTCGACGTCCCCGACCGCGATGCTGTTCTTCGCGGCGTAGGCATACGGGATCTCCCACATCGTCCTGGGTATGGCCTTCCACCCTCTGGTGTCGAAGCCCCATGCCCTCAGCCGGCCGTCGTTCAGCTTGACGATCATCTCGTACTTGCCGTCCACGAGGCCGTCGAAGTCGTCGACGACGATGTTGTCGGGCGCATACTGGTGCAGGCTGCCCGTGGGCCATGTCTGCTCGTACTGGAGTGACCCGTTGACGCCGTTGATGATCGCTATCCTGGCCGGGTTCTGCTTCGCCGCGACGATGTCGGGTATCCCGTTCTTGTCCAGGTCGTAGATGCCGATGATGCGGTCCACGTCGTTCGTCTCTCCGACCCACAGGAGGACGTTGTCCGGCGTCTTGGCGACGACCCGATCGCCGTACACCATGACGAGGTCGTTCCGGGTGTCCAGGTTGACGTCGTAGATGACCCCCCAACCTGCGTATCCACCGATGTATGCCTTCCATTTGACGCCCTGGGCGTACATGTTCGCGGGTAGGTTCGTCGAGGACGTGTGCTCGCGGTTGCCCCACAGCTGCGTCCAGTCGTCGACCGGTTCGAGCTCCACGTCTGCGGTGACCTCGATGAGGGCGGGCGTGACGTTGGCGTTTGCACCGCCGTCCTGGTACCCGCGCTTGCTCACGTCGAGCGAGTGCTCGAGCCTGCCGGCCGCCGGATACTCGACCGGGGCGATGTACGAGCCGTCGAGGTCGGTCATGACCGTGAACGGAAGCAACTGGCCGTCCTCCCTGGTCACGTGGACCGCCGCGAGGGGGATGACCGTGCCCACACGGGTCTGCGTGACGTTGCCGAGGATCCACGCTGGCCTCTCGTATGAGAAGACCATGATGTCGAACAGCGCTGGAGCCGCGATGCCGTCGGCCGAGGACATCGAAACGCGATACTGGACGAACTGCCCCCGGATCGCCGGCGCGAAGCCGTGCTCCCGGTCCTCAACGACGGTCCATGGTTCGGCGGCGAGCAGCGCCTCCGTGTCCGCCGCGCGGATGGCGACCTCGAGCGTGGTGCCTGCCGGGACGTCGGAGTGCCACTGGACGCACGAGACCTGGCGGGCAGGGTCGGTCACGTTCCATGGCGCGGAGACGTATTCGCCCGTCATCGACGGCGTGTAGACGGAGACCTCCGCCACGCGGTACCTGTGCCACGTCGCGCTGTTGGTGTCGTTCCCGTAGACGTTCGATATCACGACGTACCGGCCATTGACCGAGGGGGTCGCCGGGAGCCACCCGCTGACGTTCGCCCCGCTGGAGGCCCTGAACGTCGCGCCCTGCACGAGCAGGAGGTCATCCGGGCATTCGGACCCACTGGTCCACGTCCACTTCGGGAACGAGACTATCTCCTCGCCCCCGGAGAAGGTCCCGGCGACCGGGTCGTACCCGGTGCGAACGGCGATGACGAACCCGTTCTGCCAGAACCGCGTGAGGTAGCTCATCCGGTAATCGATGGCGGAGACATCGTTCATCCCGCCGAGGTCGATGGCGACCCACTGCGGGTTCATGTACCCGGTGTCCGGGCCGGCGTTGACCGTGCTCTCGAAACGCCGCGTTATCGTCCCGTCGACCATGTAGGGGAAGTCGTACTCGTACGAGGAGGACCGGTTGCTGAACACGGTCGTTCCGAGGGCGATGTTGGTCGCAAGCTCGAGCTCCCCGGCGAATGTCGTGGCAATCCGGGCGTTGTCGAATGTGCCGCCCATGAAATCGTCCGGGAGGGTGTGCTCGATGAAGTTGCGGTAGGATATCTCGATGTCCTTGAGGGCGTTCGCGATGACGGTCACGTTCTCTTTGTAGGGATTGTAGTCGTCGCAGGCGGCCCGCAGCGAGTAATCCCCCGCTGAGACGCCGATCCTGTAGTCGCCCGACGCGTCGCTCGTGTCCCACGCGACCTCCAGGCCACCGGACCAG
The DNA here is from genome assembly GCA_022615805.1 of Thermoplasmata archaeon. GTDB lineage: Archaea > Thermoplasmatota > JAKEGO01 > JAKEGO01 > JAKEGO01 > JAKEGO01. The sequence goes on along the minus strand of JAKEGO010000152.1, from coordinate 20,446 downwards.
AACCCCACCCTGGCGCCCGGCACGGCGTAACCGCCCGTGTTCGAGACCGTACCGGTCACCCATGCGGGGTTCGTCTGGTAATGTATCGTGACGGAGTCCAGCACTGGGGTGCTTCGCATCGTGCTTGTGAAGCGCGCACGATACTGGACGTACCTGCCGGCCGGCGTGGATATGACGTTGTCGTGCGATGTCACCGGCTCCCACGCGGAGGCGCCCGCCATGCCCGGGTCGTTCGAGCTCCTAACGTCGACGCCGATCCCCTGGTTCGCGTTCGTCCGCGACCCGAAGGTGACGAGGGTGATGACCGACTGAGCGCTGCCCGTGTCGTGCACGCTCGACGTGTAGGTCCCCGTAGTCTCGTACACCGGCAGCACCGGAGGTGTGGCGATCCCGTAGGTGCCCGGGTGGGTGGAGGAGCTCGACTTGATTATGCTCCCGGTGGTCCACGTCTCGCCGTCGTCCCAGTTCGAGACGGACCATATGGTACCGCCGCTAGCCGATTCGATCACGAGCAGGTCCATGTCCCCGTCGCCGTCGATGTCGAAGGGATCGATGGCGCCGTGGTTGCTCAGGTCGAACTTGGGGCCGGCGAACTCGAAGGCGCCGGTGCCATCGCCGAGCCAGAGCGAATAGAGCGCCGGCGAGCCATCGTTCGTGATGATGTCGACCGTGCCGTCGTTGTCGAAGTCTGCCACCGCGAGGCCGTACGGGTCCCGGTACGTGACGGTGCCGTAGAGCTCGGAATAGGCGGTGAACAGGAAGGTGGGGTTGGCCGGGAAGTTGCCCGCCCCATCCCCGTAGTAAACGTATACCCCACCCGTCGTCCGCTCTATCATGACCAGGTCGGCGTGGCCGTCGTTGTTGACGTCGCCCGCTCCCTTCCCCCGGACCTGGGAGCCCGGCGCGTTGTTCGTGATGACGTGGAGCGAGAAGGTCCCGTCGCCGTTACCCTCCATGAAACGGAGGTCGTCGTTGGCCCCGCAGAATATGAAGTCCCAGTCACCGTCCTCGTTGAAATCGTCGACCGCGGCGTCGTACATGTAGTTGGCGAGGTTGACCGCGGTCCCGGGTATCTCGACCGGGGCGGCGAAGACCCTGTGCCCGTCCCCGTCCTTGCCCAGGTTCTCGACGAACCTTAGGTTGTTCGTCGTGTGCCACGAGCCGTCGTACCATATGTACGGTATAACGAGGTCGTAATCACCGTCGTTATCGAAGTCGGCCATCGGTAGGCCCCGCTGGTTCAGCGTATACCCGTCCACCGCGATCTCGAAGTCCTCGTAGTCGGCGTTGAGCTCGTCCTTCGTCCCGAACGTGCCGTCGCCGTTGATGTCGACGTACCATACACGGCCCTTGTTGTCGTTGCGCTCGAGCCAGCTCGAGCCCGACATGTAATCGTTGGACGTCGAGAAGAACCACTCGTCCTGGGGGAGGACCGGGTCCACGGCCGCGGCGAGGCGGACGCCGTCCGCGAGGTGCTGCGTGTTCGTGTGGGTCCCGTCCATGAACTCGTCGCCAGCCTCCATCCACCCGCGCGGGACGAGATGGACCGTGACGGTCTCGCCGTCGACGACGTCCCTGATGACGGCGGGGGAGTGCCCCGTCATGGTTGCCATCACATCGTACGAACCCGCTGGGAGCGCTGACGAGAAGAAGCCCCGTTCGTCCGTGTTCGTGAGGAATCCACCGTCGAAGGTCACCGTCGCCCCGGAGAGGGGGGCTCCCTCTCGATCGAGCACGAAGCCCTCGATGTGACCGGCCCGCAGGGGTGCGGCGCCTTCGGTGCCATCGGCGGTCGAGTTCGTAGTAAAAAGTGGAGCGAGTGTGCTCGTCATCATCAGCCACGCGAGGAACCATGCTGTCCGTCTCATCCTAGCACCCTCCGATGAAGGCTCGACGCCTTCGACCCATTTCGGACGTTAATAATCTAACCATCTGGCATTATAAATATTTATCCCTTGGAAAAGGTGGTCGTCCACGGCTGACCGCGGGGCCGGCGAAGCCCTCTGACGGGAAGAATTTTCACAGGAAATATAGGAAACCTTAACGTGCTGGCCTGAAAATAAAATGGGCGATATTTCAAAATTTGCCTTCGCCTCTCGCCGGGAAGATGCCCGACTTTCGGGATGAGCCTTCGAGGTTGTGGGGATGTATCGGCGAAATGGAGGGGATGCGGCCCCGCAAGGCACAATAGCCAAGTAGAATGGCGCGTGTCGCGGTCAGGGTGGTCAGCCGGTGTCGAGCCTCCGGTTCATCAGCCTCGCGCTCGTCTCCCACCTGCGCCTGGCGTGCGGCGGCAGCGTCGCGTTCTCCTCGATGTAGCGCTCCATAAAGGATATCGTCGCGGGGTCGGAGGGATAGCCGCTCCCTATCTCAGCACCCAGTTCCCTCCCGATCTCCGCGATGGCCCTGTCCCGAACGACCTTGGCCACGATGGATGCGGCCGAGGCCAGAGGATCGGTCGCGTCGGCCCTGTGCCTCGCGACGACCTCCCGCGAGGTCCTCGCGCCGAGCTTGCGCGAGAGCTCGGCCTCGTCCCCGAAGGCGTCCACGACCACCTTGCGCGCGGGGAGGGCCCTGATGACGGCGTCGAACGCCGCGAACTCCACCTCGTTCAGCGACCTCTTCCCCATGAGGTCGTCCAGCTCGCTCGCGCTTATGGTCAGGACGCATGCCTCGCACGTGCCCACTATCACCTCGAAAAGGCGTTCGCGCCTGGCGGGGGAGAGCACCTTCGAGTCCCTCACGCCGGAGGCGGCCAGGCCCGCCGGGTCCGAGGTCGCCACGCCTGCGACGACGAGCGGGCCCATGACGGGGCCGCGCCCCGCCTCGTCCACGCCGCCGAGCCACGCCTTGTCGTCCCTGCGGCCGATGTGCTCAGGGAGCATCGTAACCCACCGCGAGGTCGACCAGGTACCGCACGAAATCGATCTTGTCCTCGAGCAATCTGGCCCTCCGGGACTGCCACTCAGCGAGGAGGTCCTCCCTGCCAAGGAGCTCGACCGCCTTGTCGATCGCCGCCCGCCGGTCCCCGATCTTGAAGCCGAGGCCGTAATCGCGCTCCATCTCCTCCAGCTGGCCTCTTGTCTGGTTCGAGACGAAGATCCACGGCACGCCGAGGCAGGCGGCCTCCGCCGCCATGGTCGAGCCCTCCCCGACGTAGAGGCTCAGCTCCGCCATGAGGTCGTGGATCCTGTGGGGCTCGATGTCCATGGCGTACTCCTCCATCCCCTCGGGCATCTCGAGCTCGGATGTGATGAGGACCCGGGCGTGCTCCTCGAGCCGCTTAACGATCGGCATCAGTGCCCGCTTCGCATGCGGGAGGCCCGAGACGCCGAAATCGTGGGAGGAGTCCCTGGCCGAGAGCCTCACAAGGACGATTTTCTCGTCCCTTCCCAGGCCCATTTCCGCCCGGATGTTCGGGTCGGGCGTGAACCAGTTGGGATGGAGGCAGGCCAGCTCCTTGTAGGCCGGTATCCGGTCCACCTTCCTCTCGAGGAGGCGCCCGAACCTGAGCTGATAGCCGGTATGCACGATGATCCTCGTGGTGAAAGGGAGGCTCAGCATCAGGTTCATCGTTGCGACCTCGGTGTCCTCGTAGATGACGTAGGGGGTGCGGGTCAGTGCCCTCGCATGTGCTATGTAGGGGGCCGCGCGGCCGATGATGAGGTCTGGCTCGAACTCGTGAATGCACCTGAGGGCCATGATGTCATTGATCGGCACGCCCGAGGCCTTCCTCAGCAGGCCCCGCTGGTTCGGGAGCATCTCCATGTACTCGAAGCCGTAGGCGTCGAGGAGCGGCCTGATCATCCCCTCGCGCTCGCGAATTGTGATGGCCGTCTCGTGGCCCATCCGCCTCAGCTCCCACATCACGTGCTTGAAGAAGTGGACGTTCGCGGGGTGGGCGATGTCGAACAGGACCCTCATCCGTGCCGGTAATCCAGCTGGCGGTATTAACCCTTTCCGTGTTTTGGCCCGGGCGCTTCCGCAGGAGCGGCATCGGCGGCAGGGCCTTCGGGTGCCTCCTGGCGGAGGCGGCCACCTGCGGACCTATGTCCCGCGCACCGTAATAGGGCCATACCCGCCCCGGCCGGCGCTCATCGCCATGGTACCAGACCATCGAGGTTTTAAATAGGGGGTCCGGCATCGAGGGAACGGTGGCCCGATGGCGCTCGTGACGCTGGTCAGCTCGAACCTCGCGCGGGAAGGGTACGAATTCATCTACACTGGCCCGACCCCTGAGTGCAAGACGTGCAAGATAAAGAACGCATGCATGAGCCTCGAGCCGGGCCAGAGATACCGCATCGCCCGCACAAGGGACATTTCCCACGACTGCAAGCTGCACGAGAACGTCGTCGTGGTGGAAGTGGACAAGGTCCCGTCGCGAACAGCGGTGGAGTCCCGCCACGCAAGCGAGAACACCATCATCACCCTCGAGGAGCGCCGATGCCGGAACATCGGGTGCGAGCACCACCAGTTCTGCAGCCACGCGTTCTTCATCCCCGGCAAGTACAGGGTGATCGAGGTCGGGGAGGGGCTGAGGTGCCACCGGGGCATGGACCTGAAGGCTGTGCTCGTCGAGAGGGCCTGACGCGGTCGGCGAGCCTTGCCGCGGCCCCCTTTGACGCCCGTCCGACCCGCCGTCCATCGAAACGGAGGGAGGTGCCTGGCAGGTCCCGCACAGGTCTTTGACAGAAGGGTCCAGCAGGCCGGCTTTTATCCATGCACGAAGGAGGGAGAGGCAGGCCCGTCACGGGTCGCGGGGGACATGCGCCCTGAACGCGATGTCGAGGACGATGTGATCGACCCCGGGCGCGTACGATTTGACCTCGCGGACGAGGAGCACCTCATGCGCGCCGCCGGCGCGCCGCGCGGCGGCGGCGGCCGTGGCGAGCGGCCTCTCCGGGATGAGCTCGACGGGGCAGGCGGTGTGACAGTGGACTACCCCACCCTCCGGGCGGAGGATCCGGAATGCCTTCTCCAGATACATCTCGGTGTCGGTGAGGTACCCCATCACGACCCTGTCGGCCACGCTCTCCTCGGCCGTGAGGCAGTCGGCGTTGAGGGCCTCGACGCGCCCGGCGACCCCATTGGCCTCGAGGGTCTCCAGAAGAAGGCCGTGTGACACAGGGTTGAGCTCGTAGGCCCTGCCCCCGACGCCGGAGTGGACGGCCATCGGGGCGATGAAGTAGCCTATGCCCGCGAACATGTCCACGACGAACTCGCCCCTCCGGGCGATCGTCGCCATCCTCATTCGCTCGTCGATGTTCCCGCTCGAGAACATCACCCGCGCCGGGTCGGTCCGGAAGACCACACCGTTCTCCCGGTGCCAGGTGACGGTCTCCGTCCCGATCAGGATCTCGACGCTCGGCGTGCGGAACCGACCTGATATACCCATGTCCCTGAGCACCGTCTTGGCCCCGAGGACGCTGGCATATGCCCTGGCGATCTCCGCGTAATGCTGAGAAAGACGGTCATCGAACTTCAGCAGGAGCACGTCGCCGATGAGCTCCCACCGGCGCGGGAGGAGGGCGGCCAGGTCGCCCGGGAGGGTGAGCGCTTCCCTGATGCGCTCGAAAGGCGTCCGCATGACGTCACCCGTGCCCCTTCACCCGGACCGCGACGCCGCGCCTGGACCTCACCATCTCGTCCGCGCACATCGCCGCCGTCCCCACGGCCCTGAGCTCCTCCCCGAACGCCACCACGACCTCGTCGCCCGGCCTGACCTCGCCCGTGCAGCCGACGACGCCGGGTGCCAGCACGCTCCCGCTCGGCATGAAGTCGTCGATCGACACGCGATGGATGCCCGCGGCCATCAGGCGCTCCCCGCCGGTCATCGTCAGGTGCGGCCTGTCGGTGAGGCGGACGAGGACGTCGCCATCCGAGGCGGAGTATGCGCTGACGCGGAACCGCCCCAGCCATTCGGTGCGGGGGAAGAAGAGCGAAACGGCGGCCCTGAAGGCCGCCTCCCTCTGGCCGGCGGGCCTCTCGGGTGCGATCGACGCGAGCGCGGACGTCAGGGAATCGAGAGAGCCCGCCGACCCCGGAGGACCCTTGGCGGTCCACAGGGCATCGGGAGCCGCTTCGCGGAGGAAGGCCATGTGGTCGGGCAGGTGCATGACGACGGCGTCGTACCGATGCCTCTCGAGGAAACGGTGGAGGAGTGACGTCAGCATCTCTCGCTCATCGGCCGTCCAGTGCCCGGTGACAGGGATATCGTACGAGCTGGCAGGGTAGAGCCGCTCGAGCTCGCGGGGGACGAGGCCCAGGGGGGAGGTCGCGATGAGCTCCTGGACCGCGCGTCCCGCCCCGGCGCGCTCTATCGCCTCGATGAACCGACGGTGGCTCGGGGAACGCGAATACGGCTTACGCGCCGAGCACGGGAGCAGGAGCAGGACCCCGTATGCTGGGAGCTCGACCCGCTCGATCACCCGCTCCTGGAACCTAACGACCTCGGGGCGGGTGAGCGAACGGTCCCCGGCCATCATGCCCCGCGGGCGGTGGACCGGGGCGTAGGCCTCGAAGAAGGGGCGGTGGTCGAGGTCCATGGCCCTCAGCGAGGCCGCGCCGAAGGTGGTGAGGGCGGCGGTGGCCTCGACGATCTCCCGGAGGTAGCCGCCGGCGATGGCGGCCCGCGCCCCATCCAGCGAGTCAGCGAGGAGAGAGAGCCCCTCCTCCAGGCTCCCGGGCCCCTCCACAAGGGCGTACGGCGTGAAGCGCCCGCCCCTCAGGCATTCGCGGAAGACCTCCCATGGCCCGAAAGTGTCGGCGCCCGCGTAGGCGAGCAGGGGGACGGTGTGAGGGGTCGCGGCGTGCGGCAGGTGCAGAAGGGCGCCTGGTCCCGCGGCATCCCTGAGCGAGAGCAGGGCCGCGATGAATCCGACAGGGTCCCTTCCGGCGGGAGGCAGGCCGGCCGCGGCCAGATGGCCCTCCCCCACGGGGACGAGCGTCGGCTCTCCCGCGCTGCGGGCCCGCAGGTCGAAATGGGCGCGGCCCTCCGGCCGGAGGCGCACGGCACGTTCGCCAAGGACCTCGAGGACACGGGCGGCCGACGGGCTGCCGTCGTCGATCACCGCCAGTGCGGGGGTCTCGAACGCCCCCGCCTCGCAGGTCCTCGCCCTTCCGTCCCTTCGCCTGGCCTCGATCATGTACCCTCGTCCGCGTCCGGGAGCGGTGCCCCGCCGCCCGGCCGACCGGAGGACCGATGCTGTTCAGGGCATAAAACGTTTAGCGGGGCATGGCCGACCGGACGAGGGAGATGACCAGCAGGCCGATCGTCGCCGATATGACCACCCCGGTGAACGAGGTCATCTCGAAGGAATGGACCACGAGGCCGGAACCCACGTACGCGAACAGCGAGTTCATGTCCACGAGGACGTACGTCAGCGCCACCGTCAGGAGGAGGGCGGTCGAGGCGCTGATGCCGTAGCGCAGTATCACGCGTCGGTAGAGGTTGACGAACACCGCCGAGAGCTTCTGGTTCTCGAGGACCCGCGCCTTCACGCGGGTGAAGGTTATCGCGATGTGGCCGGCCTCCAGGTAGAGGAGCGCTGTGGCCGCGAATCCGAAGACGGGGGCGATGGGCGTGTCGATGGGGTTCGAGTAGACGAAGATGGAGGCGACGAGCGCTATGAAGCCGATGTACAGGGGGAGGAAGGCGCGCCGCCATATCCCGTAGGCGCCGATGACTCCGGGCAGGAGCGTGACGCCGAGATAGACGCCGAAGTGGCCTTTCGCTGCCTCGGCCAGGGCGAGAAGGGCGAACGCCACCGATGGCACGGCCGCGAGGAGGTACCCGGATATGCGGACGAGCAGCGTCCAGATGATGCCGAGGGCGATGGCGACGGCGGCCGCCGCGGCGATGAAGGGCATCCCCAAAGGCCCGAACCCGTCGTAATAGACCCACACGTTGAGGTACGCGTTCAGAAAAATGGCGACGCCGAGTGCGGCGGTCGAGACGACCTGCAGAGCGGTGATCCCCCTGAACTCGTCACTGAACGCGGTCGAGACGTTGTCGCGATCCTCCCTGTACCAGGCAGCGAGGCTCATGACATCAACCCCGTCAGTGCCCTCCTCATGGGAGTGCCGGGCAACCAGTCTATGACGCGCGCGCCGTAGCTCCGGACCTCGGATAGGAGGATCGTCCGCTCGAGCTTCAGGGTCCGGAACATCTCGTCCTCCGCGATCTCCATGGCCGCCCTCTCGAAGTCCACCTGGGAGGGGGAAAGGACGATGAGGTCGAAGTGGTGGGCGCAGAGCTTCCTCAGCGCCTCACGTACCGTCAGGTCGTTGTTCAGCGTGGATATCACGACGACCGTCGCGTTGGGGCTTATGTAGGGGAGGAGGAGGTCGACGACGCCGTTGAGGGGCGCGTTGCCGCGCGGTTCCGCGGCCGCGATCTCGTCAAGTAGCCTGAAGAGCCGTCCGCTGCCCGCATCGATGGGGACTATCCGCAGGGTGTCGGTGTACACGGCGACGCCAACGCTGTCCCGCCGGCCCAGGTAATAGCTGGCGAGGGTCGCCGCGGCCCTGGCGCCGTGGGCGAGGGGGTTCTCCAGCCTCGTGCCGACGCCCTCCGTCTCCCTGCTGTCGAGGACGATCATGACGTCGGAGACGTTCTCCCTGTCGTACTCGTTGACCATCATCTTTCCGGTCCTGGCGTAGGCCTTCCAGTTGACCTTCTTGAGTTCGTCGCCGCGGACGTACTCGCGTATGGAATAGAACTCGGTACCGGCACCGAGCTGGCGGACGGAGAGGGCGCCGGGGAAGATCTTCGGGAACTTCGTCTTGATCTGGACGCCGGAGAGGTCGTCGATCCTCGGGAGGACCGTTATCGGCGACAGTATATCGACCGTAGATTCGTTGTAGAACATCCCGAAGAGGGGCCTGCTCCTCAGGCGCACGGGGCCGAGGCTGTAGTGCCCGCGCAGGTGGCACTTGAACGAGTACTTCATGACGAACTGCTCGCCCCTGGCCAGGGTCATAAGGAGGTAGTTGCTCCCGTCCACGATCTCCATGGTCGGCGGCACGTCGTCGATGATCTCAAGGAACTCGATCTTCCGGCCGAGGTTCTTGATCCTCAGCCGGACCTCGACGATGCTCCCCTCGAAGGACTTCTCGGTGGAGATGGTCCGCTGGGCGTCGAGCCGGACGTTGACGGTCTTGTAGCCCACGATGATGACGAACGACAGGAGCGTCAGCGCAAGCACTATGGCCTGGTAGTTGCGGAACACGAGGCCGAGGAGGAGCAGTATAGCTCCGGCGTCAACGAGCAGCGCGCTCTTCAGCGTCCACATCTCATTCCACCACGGGCACCGGTATCTCCGCTATGATGTCCTGGATCACGTCCTCGGGCTTCACGCCCATGATGCGCGGCTCTGGGTTGAGGATTATCCTGTGGTTCAGCGCGTGGAGCGCGACCTCCTTCACGTCGTCTGGGATGACGAAGTCCCGGCCGTCGAGCGCGGCCCACGCCCTGGAGAGCTTGAATATCGAGAGCGAGCCGCGGGGGCTCGAGCCCACCATGGTCCGCGGGTCGTCGCGTGTCGCCCGGACGAGGGAGACGATGTACTCGATGACAGGGTCGCTGACATAGACCAGCTCGACGATCTTCTGCATCTTGATTATCGTGTCCGGGCTGGCCACCCGCTTGACCTCCGTCTCGTCCTGGCGCCGCTCCATCCTTTTCTTGAGGATGCTCCTCTCGATCTCCTCGCTCGGATAGCCGATGCCCATGCGGATGAGGAACCTGTCGAGCTGCGCCTCTGGGAGCGAGTAAGTGCCCTCGTACTCGATGGGATTCTGGGTCGCCAGCACGATGAACGGGCGCGGCAGCGGCATGGTCTGGCCCTCCAGCGTCACCTGATGTTCCTGCATCGCCTCGAGGAGCGCGGCCTGGGTCTTGGGCGGAGACCTGTTTATCTCGTCGGAGAGCAGGATGTTCGTGAAGACCGGACCCTCGCGGAACTTGAATTCGGCCTCGCGCTCATGGAAGATGAACGTCCCGGTGATGTCGGACGGCAGCAGGTCGGGGGTGAATTGCGACCTCCTGAACTTGCACCCGAGCGTCTTGGCGAAGGTGTTGGCCAGGAGCGTCTTGGCAAGCCCGGGGTAGTCCTCGAAGAGTATGTGGCCGTCCGCCAGGATGGAGGTCATGACGATCTTCAGGACGTACTCCTTGCCCAGTATCGTCTTCCCCACCTCGTCGAGTATCAGCCCGGAGACCTTCTCGACCATCTCGACGTAGCGGCCGATCTGTTCGGGCGTGAGGTCCATAGGGGCTGCGCCCTCCCGGGTCACCTTGATGGGGGCGACCGGCTCGGCCGCCGGCCGGCCCTCGACGGCCTTGCGCGGCTGGCGCTGGGCCTGGGGGTGGGGACGGGCGGTCCCGGGGGCCACCTGCCTCGGGCGGGGGGCAGGCGCGCTCGCGGCCCCCTTTGCCTTCCGGGGCCGGAGGGCGCGCCTGGGGCGCTCCTCCTCCTCGGCGACGTGCTCCCATATCGGCTTGGTGTCGCCCGATGGGTAGTATCCCTCCTCCTCGACGTACCCAGGGGGGGTCGGGCGAAGGGGAGGTGCCTGGACGTCCGCTTCGTCCCCGGAGCCATCCTCGACCAGCGGGTCGCCGATGCCCCCCTCCTCGTTCTCTCCCCTTCCGGAGGCGTCGATAAACGGATCGGCGAAGGGGATCTGGGAGGCCTCGATGGGCTCGTCCTGCTCGCCGGTGAGCCTGTCGAGCTTCTTCATGAGCGCGTTCAGTTCGTGTATCTGCCCTGGTATCTCCTCGAAATCCTTCTCCTCAACCATCACAACCACCTGCCAAGTCGTTCGAAGATCTCTTCCGGGGAAAGGTCCCCGCCCTTCAGGAACTCGTAGAGCCTGTCGTCAGCTACGAGCGTCTGCAGACGCTTGTCGGATATCGCGGCGAACTCGTCCGGCCTCATCCCGGACCGCACGGAGATGAGGTCATAAGCGTTGGAGCGGAGCCGGTCCTTCAGGTCCTGGCCCTTTCCCTTGAAGTTCGACTCCATGAACGTGAGGTTCCCGGACGTCCTCTCCCTGATGCCCAGCCTGTGGTGCCACAGGCGCGGGTCCCTCACCACCGTCGAGGCGACTACCAGCATCGTTGTTATCCCGGCGGTGACGAAGAGCCCGGTCCAGAGGTCCCCGAACACGAAGACGAAGGTCGCGGCGATGGTCCTGTAGAACCCTTCGCTGAGGTCGCTGGGAAGATGGGTGCTCTCGTCGAAGAGGACGACCCCGCCCTCGGGAAGCAGGAACTCCACGAGGGAGACGCTGAAATCGGCGTTGTCCAGCTTGTCCCACATGTCGTTGATGAATATGCTCGAGTCCCCGATGAAGACCATCCGCCCCTTCAGGGTGACCACCTCGAATGGCCCGCGGATGTCCCCGGTATCGATGTAGTTGTACGGCTTGGAGCTGTCGAGGTAGCTCTCGTCGGTCGTCATCCCGAGGGGTGTGCCCTGGTCCTTCGAGTCCAGCGCGGTCGGCCTGTTCAGGAGGACCTCGTAGGGCTTCGGGTCACCCGCCTCGTCCGGAAGCGTGACCGTGATGTTGAGGAAGGAGGTGTTGTGGATGAAGTTCGGGTCCCACATGTCGTACCGGTAGAACGAGACGTCGAACTTCCTGGCGAGGTCGTCGGCATAGCCGCCGTCGTCGGCGATTATCATGGACCCGCCGGCATCGATGAAACCCTCGATCGCCAGGGTGTCGCGGTAGCTGTACCTGGTCTCCACGCCCACGATGACGAGAAGGGTCCTCTCCGGCTCCTCGACCTCCTTGAGGATCCCAGCGGTCGCCACGACGCCGTGGGTCTCGAAGCCCTCATCCTCAAGGGCCTTCCTGAACATCGACACGTCGTTCCACCCGTTGGAATAGGCCGAGAGGTTCGATTCCCTGCCCGACCGCTGCGTGAGCTCATCCAGCGCCATCGGATATACGAACGCGAGTAATACTATGCACGCTGCGAGCAGAACCACGCCTACAACGTCGCCCTTCATCGCCACTTCCTCGCCGTTGTTGATTAGCGAACGTCGATTTATAAAGGTATATGGTGGTGACCACCACGCTGGCACGTGACCACCATTTCCACTGGAGTTGGGCCCGGGTCTGCCTTGGGCATTCCAGCTCGGAATGCGCCCTCGAAAGGCGGTGCGGGTTCACACCGCGGATCGCAGTTTGGAGGATGAGGTGGGCCTGCCGTCGATCTATGTCAAAGGGAAAATTCGGGAGCCCTCCTGCGGCCATCGCGCGTCGGCCGCCCGGCATGGCCTCAGTCGGTCATGATGCGCACCGCGCCGGTGCCGTTGATCTGCGAGTACACGATGCTCATCGCCCTCGCGCTGCTCGAGACCGTGCCCCTGATGTCCAGGTCCCCGGGATTGGATAGCGGTTTGAGGACCCTGACGCCCTGGTAGGTGGAATTGACGTACAGCAGGTGGTCCGTAGCTGAAACGCTGTAGGAGAACTCGAACCCGGCGGGCTGGAGGGTCACAAGCCTCTCGAAGGTCGAGTTGGGGACCATGGCGCCATGGCTGGCGACCTCGCCGATGTGCTCCTCGATGTGGTTCGCCATGTCCCTCAGCATCATCCGGAGGGAGGCGCGGCTGGAATCGTTGACCATGTCGGTCGTGAGGAGCGTCATGCTGGTCAGGAGCATCGAGGAGATGATGAACGTGTAGACGTAGCCTATCTCCGCCGATACCCCGGAATCGTCCACCGGTGTCACACCCCCTCGATGTCCACCTCGACGGTGGAGCGCACGAGCTTCAGCTGGACGGCGCCCTCCGCGAGGAGGTGGAAACCGTCCTGCTCGTCGCCGGGGGTCAGGGAGACCGGGGCGTCCACCGCCGGCTGGAAGGCCTCGAAGTTGCGCGAGAGGTGCTCCTCCCACGCCACCTGGTTCTCGCCGAACACGCGGACCCTGATGTGGTAGGCCTCGTCGAAGGGCATGTACTCCCTGTCCGCGAGCCTCATCCGGACGCGCCAGTTCCCCGGGCCGACCGCACGCAGCCCCATAACGTCCATTGGGATGACGTTCATCAGGACCTTGGTCGAGTCCTGGTCGTAGTCCAGTATCGGGGAATTGATCACCGTGTGGCCGTTGTACGATCGGATGAGAGCGCCGTTCTCGGAGATGATGCGGGCCGTGCCGAACTCGCTGGGTATCCTCACCTCCAGCCTGTCGAGCCGTATGAGGTATCCCTCTCCCATGAGGTGGTCCCGGTCGTCGTAGCGGGTGATCCTGAATCGGACGTACCGCGTATCCTGTTCGCCGAAGAACGCACGGCCAGGTGTGAGCGTTTGACCGAATTCCCGGTCGTCGAACCATTGCGACTCCGTCGATGTGTCGTTGACCCAGATGAGCTCGAGGTCGAAATCCGGTTCGAACGTGTTCTCCGGCCGGATGAGGACGCGGAAGGGCGTGATGCTCCGGGTGGACTCGTACTCCTGGTCGATCCCATCGATCTCGAAGTCGTAGTTCGCGCTCGTCGTGTACGACACGTACCAGCGCGCCTTGTTTGATATGTACATCATGTCGCCCTTGGCGACAGATATCCTGACGGTCCGCGTCGAGCCCGCGATCCCGCCCGTGACAGTATCCTCGAGCGCGGCGTCGTACGCCTCGAAACCGGCCATCGAGGTCCTGAACTCGGTGTCCCAGCTTATCCTGTTGATGGTAGGTATGCTCCAGTAGAGTATCGTCGAGATGATGGTCAGCATGATGGTGATCAGGAGAAGTGTGCCGATGATGGGTGTTACGGCATCGACATCGTTCATAAAGCGCTTCCGGAACCCCTTCATGCTGCTCCCGCCTTGCCTCTCGTCATATGGCCGCACCCGTATATCAATTTTCCTCCGGGCGACTGGCATTCGTCCGCCGGAGGGTCGGCATGGCTCACCCTTAACTATGGAAACGCTCGTCCCGTCATGCGAGGTAGGAGCATGGAATCGGCACGGTCGGGTCAAGTGATCGTTGCGAGGCTGGACGACGGCGAGGAACTCCTGGCATCGGTCGAGGCCATGGCGTCACGCGAGGCGGCGGGCTCGGCCCTGGTCGTATCCGGCATCGGGATGCTGCGGAACGCGAGGCTCGGATACTGGGACGGGAAAGGGTACCGGGAATCGACCCTCGATGGCCCGGTGGAACTACTGTCGCTCCTCGGCAGTTGCGCGCCCTCCTCGGTCCACCTTCACGCGGTCGTCGGGCTGGGTGACCACTCGACGGCCGGAGGCCACGTCCTCGGCGGCACGGTCCAGTACGTCAACGAGGTGACGATGCTCGCCCTCGACGGCATCGGTCTTTCACGGAAGGAGGACCCGGCCACCGGCCTGAGGGTCATGACGTTGGACAGGCGTTCGGACGGAACGGCATCGCGCAAGTGATGATGCCTGGCCATCGCGCTCGTAGGGCCTCATAGTGCCGACCGGGAGCCGCTGGGGGATCTCAGACTGGGATCACCAGCGGGTGCGCCGGAAGGAGGAAGATCAGGACCGTATCCCGCCACCCCCGCCGTTCCAAAGGTCCGCGATCGCGCTCTCTCCCGCGTCCGTGAGCCGGTAATGCACCTTCGGCCCGGACCCGTCGCTGCCGTCGATCACGGTGGAGATCAAACCGACCTGGGCCATGACCGTAAGGTGGAAGAAGACCCGTTCTCCGGAGAGCGTCGTCGAGGAGCGGATATCGTCGATGTTGGCCCCGTTCCCCCGTGAGCCCCTGGCGATCCGCTCGAGGAGCCTCGCCTGCTCCGGGCCCAGCATGTGGGCGCACATGCGCCCCATCGGGTCATCGGGCGACAGCGCACTCGCCTCCTGTCGCCGGGGTGTCCCACTCGCCGGCATCGGCCCTCATGTGCGGGAGGCCCCAGATCGCCCGGCGGCCGAGCGCCGTCATCTCGCACCTGAACCCCGCCCTGGACCCGCACCCCAGGGCCCCGCGGGACATGGAGACGAGGCCGCGCTGGGACAGTATCGAGAGGTTGTAGTAGAGTTGCCCGATGGAGATGTCCGCAGCCGACCTGAGCCGTTCGAACATGGCATGCCCCCGCTCGTCCGAGAGCGTTCCCACGCCCTCCAGGACCTTCAGCATTGCCGGTTCGGCCATCAATCGACTGGCCAGCGGGCACGAGCCCTCCATTCCATGGTAAGCGTCCGTTCTCATACCCCCATGCCCCGGTTCCCCGGAGCGATATCCCCTTCTGCCGCTCGATATAAATACCATGGTTGGTAATTACCAGTGAATGTCGAGTTTACCAGCGAAAAAAGGCCATTTTACTCTTACTTCCTTGGGAACCGTCCGCGGGCGGGGCGCTCACCGGACCGCACGCGCCTTCCGCCGAGGGACTTCGAGGACCCTGACCCTGTCGCCCTCGATAAGGAGGCGCCCCTGCGCGAACATCTGGACGACCTCGGGGAGGAGGATGTGCTCCTGGATGAGCACCCTCTGCTGGAGGCTCTCGGGCGTGTCCCCCTCGACCACGGGGACGCAGCGCTGCGCTATTATCGGGCCTCCATCGACCCGCTCGTCCACGAAGTGGACCGTGCATCCCGAGACCTTCATGCCGCTCGCGATGACCGCCTCGTGGGGGGCGAGCCCGTACATCCCCTTGCCGCCGAAGAGCGGGAGGAGGGTCGGGTGTATGTTCATTGCTCGGCCCCTCGCGTACCCGATGAACAGCGGCGTGAGCATCCTGACGTAACCTGCGAGCACCATGAGGTCTATTTCCCTCGACTCCATTAGGTCGATCACGAGGGCCTCGTGTTCCTCGCGGCGCAGGCCCTTCGATGGGATCGAAACGCCCTCGATGCCGTGCCTGGACGCCCTTCCGAGGACCGGGGCCTCGGGATTGTTGGAGACGACAAGGACGACGTCCCCGTCGATCGCCCCGGACCGGCACGCGTCGATGACCGACTGGCAATCGCTACCCGACCCTGAGGCGAGCACGGCGATCCTGATGCGGCCCATGGGCCTGGAGCGGGCGGTCGTTACTTATACGTTCCGCGGAGCGGACCGCGGGCGGCCCCGGCCCAGCGCTCCCGTTGGCAACATGGTCATTGGTACCGACAAGGGATGGCATGCGACCCTTTTCCTGGACATCGCCAGATGACCATACGCACCCGGAACGATGGTCTCGATCATGTCGGTCGGTCATCGGGCGACGTTCACCGCGGGCGATCTCCTCGGCGATGGGGCTCGCCAGGTCTCCACCTGCCGGCCGTGGCGCCCTTGCCGGCCGCCCCGGGCGCGCGGGGATCCCGCCGGGCATCCCTCCCAGTTATCTCGTCGGATACGTACCTGGCCATGCTGAAAGGGTTCATGACGTCGAGGATGAACGAGATGTCGCCTGCGGTGATCCGCCGTGTGATCATGAGCACGATGGCGTACACCTCGAACCCGACCACGAAGTACAGAGCGAGGTGGTGCCACCGGAGGGCGGGGCTGAAGGAGTCGAGGAGGTAGACCGTCGCCCAGAGCGCTATGGCCGCCGGGATGATGGCGAGATGCCTGAGGTGCGTCTTCGCGTTCGCCAGGCGGTGGCCGTAATAACGTATGCTTATGTAGACGATGATCTGGGCGATGAGCGTGGCGAAGGCGGCTCCGACGGCCCGCCACCCGAACATCGTGACCCCGAGGAGCGCGGCGGGGATGAATATCAGGTTCAGGGCGACGTTCGTGGTGGCGTCGAGCACCCCGATCTTCGCCATGACGTCCGGGCGGTCCCATCCCTGGATCAGCGAACGGTACGGGGTATTGAAGACGTATATCACGACCCAGACGGCGAGGATCATGAGTACGACGGGCGAGGACTCGTTGTACAGAAGTATGTAGACAATGCGGTCGGGAACCGCGACTATGAACGCGACGAGGGGGAGGGATACAATCAATATGTACTTCTCGGTCTGGTCGACCAGTTCCAGTATCCGTCCGTGCTTGCCCTTCGAGTGGAGTTTGGAGATGGAAGGCATCAGCACCGCGCTGATCGCGTTGCCGAGGAAGCCAATGACCAGTATGACGCGCTGCGCCGAGGCGTATGTCCCCACGGTCGAAGCGGACCAGAACGCCTGGAGCATGACCTTGTCGGTGTTGACGGTGATGACGGTCGTGGACGTCATGATGAGCGCGGGCAGCGCGTACTTCGTGTAGGACCGGAAGTACTCCATGGACGGGCGGGATATCGGGAGGCCCTTGTACAGCAGCATCGCCCCGGCCAGCTCGACCGAGGAACCGAGCACGTAGGTCCATGCGAGGAGCTCGGCGGCGTTGTCGATCGTCGCTATGGTCGTGACGTATATCATCCCGACGAGGCGTATGACGTTCCCGGTGATGCGCGACACCTGGGCCTTGGCGAGCTCGAGGCGCCCGTTGAACGTCGTGCAGAAGACCTCGGAGAGGGCGTCGAGGTTGACGTAGAGGAGGAGGATGAGGATGACCGATTCGTGCCTGTCGGTCTCGAACCCGCGACCCATATGGTCCGTCCAGACGTAGAGCGAGAGGAGTATCGTGGCGTTGAAGATGGCAAGGAGGACGATCTTGACGACGAGGAACGTGCCGACGCATGTCCCGAGGTCCTTCCCCTCGGAGACGCGCTTCACGTTGGCCTTGTTGTACCCGAGGTTGCCGAGGATGCTGTACAGGCCGGTGAAGCCGAGCCCGAAGGCGAGCACGCCGTATTCGAACCTCCCGAACTCGCGCAGGATGAGGTAGAGGGCGAAGTACCCGAGGAGCGTGCCGATGATGTCATTGAGGACGACCAACATCGCCTTGCGTGCAAGCATCGCGCATCACTCCAGCCTCTGCCTGACGAGCCAGGAACCGCCGGGGACTACGACCATGTCGCCGAGGACGCACTCCTCGAGGCGGGACTGCGAGGATATCTCGCAGCCCGAGCCGATCAGGGTGTCGTGGACTGCGCTGTCGCGCTCGATCCGTGTGCCCTCGAGGACGAGGCTCCCCTCGACCGTGGCCCCCTGACGGACGTACACCCCGTCGAGGAGGAAGGAGTCCCGGACCTTGGCCTCCCTCTCCACGACCGCTCCGGGCCCGAGGTAGGAGGCGCCGGAGACCTCGCCCTCCACCCGGGCCTCGGGGTGGACGAGGCCGCTGGCCGAGAGCGACCCGCCTGCCGCGGAGATCCTCTTCATCGCGGCCTCCTTGTTCGCCCGCAGCAGGTCGGCGGGGCGGCCGATGTCGATCCATATCCCCTCGAGCTCCGAACCGTACAGCGTGCCCTCGTCTCGCAGGAGGGGAAAGAGGTCCCTCGAGAAATCGAACCGCGCACCCTCGGGTATCATGTCGAGGACATCGGCCTCGATCGCATAGATCCCGGCGTTGATGAGGTTGGAGAAGACCTCTTCGGGCGAGGGCTTCTCGATGAATCGGGTCACGCGCCCCTTACTGTCGAGGCCGACTATCCCGTACTCGACTGGGTTGAGCACCTCCCTCAGGGCCATGGTCGCCCTCGCGCCGGTCCTGCGGTGAGCCTCGATAAGGCGGGTGAGGTCGGCCTCGACGAACAGGTCGCCGCTGACGACGATGATGGTCTCGTTAAGGAGGCGGCGGGCCTTGGCGACGCCTCCTGCCGTGCCGAGGGCGGCATCCTCGATCGAGTAGAATATGCGCATGTCGCGTGCGGAACCGCCCCTGAGGTGCCCGATGAGCTGCTCCGGACGGAAGTAGGTAGTGACGAGCACGTCCCTTACGCCGATGGGATCGAAGAGGTCCAGCGCATAATCGATGCACGGCCTCCCGAGGACCGGCACGAAGGGCTTCGGCCTCAGCGCCGTGAATGGCCTCAGCCTCGTCCCCTCGCCTCCGGCAAGCACCACGCCGATCATACGTTCATCCCCGGACCCGTATCGTTCGCGTCGAGGTCAATGCCATCACTTGGCCATCATCCTCGCGGCGATGGAGAGCACGATCCCGACAAGGCCGGCCGATGGCGAAAGGAATCCCTCGAGGTCGCCCTTCAGGGTCGCGATCAGGAGGGCAAGTACGAGACCGATGAGGCCGATGCCGACGCCGATCGTCACGAGGACCCTCCCGGTGCGCTTCATGCCGCGCCAGAGGAACCATCCGCCTGCCATGACGGTCAGGCCACCGAAGGAGCCGAGCAGGATCAGCACGAAGAAGACCATCTCGAGGTTGCCGTCCATCTCCACGTGCTTCTCCAGGGCATCCCTGAGGCTCGACCATGTCCCGGCGCCAGCGATGCCCGACAACAGGAGCAGACCCCCTGCGAGGATCGCAAGTACGGCGGCCATCCTCAGCCTGGAACGTGCCATGCGCCATTATCCCGATGCGATATATTAAATGTTGGTGGAGCCAACCGTTGGCGCGCTTTGGCCGGGTCATATCGCTCAGCGAGGGGCCGGCCGCGTCGCGCGGTCAATGGCGCATGAGGAGGACCGCCTCGCCTCCGAGGTAGATGCGCATGAGGCGCGCAATCGCGTTCGCCGCGGTCGACGGTGGCGAATCTGGCGCCGACGAGGAGCCGGGGAAGATGATCGATTCGAGGGTCCTGTTCATCCTCTGCAGGTACTCCCGGTTGATGAGCGAGACGCGTTGGTCGTCCGCCAGTGCCGCTGCGAGGCTCTCGGTCATCGCGTTCCCCGTGAGCACGCCCTCCAGGGGCTCCCCGTCGAGGAGGAGGTCGTCGGCCGCGTTCCCCGTGACGTAGTGCTCGTTGTCGTCGAGGGAGGCGAGCGTCCTGACGGGGATGAAAGCCGAGTCACCGATGATGTTCCGAAGTATGTGCTAGCGGTCGAGCTCCTGCTGGGTACGGAACAGCGGCAACACGTAGAAGGTCTCCGGCTCGAGCTCTGAAAGGGCCCTGAGCATCCGCGGGATGTTGGACTGGCTCCGCCGGGGGACGACGAGCCGGAAGTAGGGTTTCTCGTGGCGGTCCCACTCGGCGGCGGTGGACTTGACCATGAACTCGGGGTGCCTGAAATGGAGGAACGCCGATATCCCGGGCCGCACGCCCGTCCCGTCGAGGCGCGGCCATTCGAAGACTCCCGAGCCGAGCGACGTGACCTCCGCCACGTCGGTCAGCCTCTCCGCGAGCTCCTCGAGGAGCGCGAATGCGAACGACAGCTCAGATATACCGGTCTCCAACCGTACCTCCCCCGGAACGCAACGGTTAGGCGCTATAAAAAACAAACCTTTTACCGGAGGGCGCCCTTCCGCGGCCATGGCCGGCGATCTGGCGCTGAAGGGGTTCAACTCCCCCTACGGGGACACGCTCGTGTGCGTCGACGGCCTCATCGACGAGATAGGCCACCGCCTCGCCGTGCCGTCCGGCTGCGAGGTCGTCGACCTGGGGGGCGCGGCACTCCTTCCGGGATTCGTGGACGCGCACGCGCACCTCCAGATGTGGGGGCTCCAGCGGCGGGCCGTGGACCTCGGAGGCGCGCGGTCGTGGCGGGAGGCACT
>JAKEGO010000151.1 GCA_022615805.1 Thermoplasmata archaeon | reverse complement strand
GGACCGCGTGCGCTCGATGGCCCTCATCCACGACAAGCTCTACCAGTCGAGGGACCTCGGCAAGATCGACTTCTTCGAGTACGCCCAGAGCCTCTGCTACCACCTCTTCCAGACCTACGGCGTCGACCCCGAGAAGATAAGGCTCGACATCCAGGGCGAGGAGATGCCGGTGGGCGTGGACCGCGGAGTGCCCTGCGGCCTCATCGTGAACGAACTGGTCTCCAACTGCCTGAAGCACGCCTTCCCCGGCGGGAGGGGCGGCACGATCTCCGTCTCCGTCTCGTGGACGGGCGCCCGGGCGCGCATCGTCGTCGCGGACGACGGCATCGGCTTCCCCCGGGGGATCGACTTCCGCAGCACGGAATCGCTGGGCCTGGAGCTCGTCACGACGCTGACGGCGCAGATCGACGGCACGATCGAGCTCGACGCGTCGAGGGGGACGAGGTTCTCCATCGAGTTCGACAACGTCATCGGGGGTGGTGCCGGCGGCAAATGACGTCCGCATCATCGTCGTCGAGGACGAGCGGATCGTCGCGAAGGACATCGTCCGCCGGTTGCAACGGCTCGGCTACTCGGTCCCCGGCATCGCGTCGTCGGGCGAGGAGGCCATCCACGAGACGGAGATGCACCACCCCGACCTCATCCTGATGGACATCAAACTGAAGGGGGGGATGGACGGCATCGAGGCCGCGTCGCGCATCCTGGAGCACTACGACATCCCGATAATCTACGTCACCGCCTACGCGGACGAGCCGACCCTGGAGAGGGCGAAGGAGACGAGGCCGTTCGGCTACATAATCAAGCCCTTCGAGGACAGGGACATCTACAGCACGATCGAGATGGCCCTGTACAAGCACCGCATGGAGCGCCTCCTGAGGGAGAGCGAGAGGTACCTCTCGACCGTGCTGCGGTCCATCGGCGACGCCGTGATCGCGACCGACATGGACGGCGGCATCAAGTACATCAACGGCGTGGCCGAGGCGCTGCTCGGCATCCCCGGCAAGGAGTGCCTGGAGCGCAGGTTCGACGAGATATTCATGCTCGTGGGCACGACCGAAGGCAGGGCGGACCCGATCGGCGAGCTCGGCCTCAGCGACACCGCCAGGGTGCCGAACACGGAGGCGGTCCTCGCCGTCGGCGACGGCGCCCTCGACATCGAATTCACCGGTTCGCAAATACTCGACGACAAGGGCGAGGCGATCGGCCACGTCGTCGTATTCAGGGACATCACCGAGCGCAAGCTCACCTGGGCCGAGCTCGCACAGTACCGTGCCGGCCTCGAGGCTCTGGTCGAGCAGCGGACGACGGAGCTCGCGAAGACCAACGCGGACCTGGAGGAGGCGAACTCCGCCCTCGAGGCGTTCGCATACTCGGTCTCGCACGACCTCAGGGCGCCCCTCCGCGCCATGGAAGGCTTCAGCCAGGCCCTCCTCGAGGACTACGAGGACAGGCTGGACAGGATAGGGCGCGACTACCTCTTCCGCATCGTCGATGCCGCCAACCGCATGGACCAGTTGATCCAGGACCTCCTCGCCTACAACCGGCTGTCGAGCCCGGACATCCAGGCCGAGAGGCTCAACATGGAGTCGGTGGTGCTCGACGTCGTCTCGCAGCTCGACCAGATGGTGAGGGAGCAGCAGGCGCAGATATACGTGGAGCACGGTCTCCCCGACGCGATGGGCCACCGGCCCACCGTCACGATGGTGCTCCAGAACCTCCTGACGAACGCGATGAAGTTCGTCGACCCCGGCGTCGGGCCGATGGTGCGCATCTGGGGCGAGCCACACGGGGAGAGGATCCGCCTCTTCGTCCAGGACAACGGCATCGGCATCCCCGAGGAGTACCAATCCCGCATCTTCCAGGTCTTCGAGAGGCTCCACTCCAGCGACGCATACCCTGGCACGGGCATCGGTCTGGCCATCGTCAGGAAGGGGATGCAGAGGATGGGAGGCGACGTGGGGCTGACCTCGTCATCCGGAAGGGGGAGCACGTTCTGGATCGAGCTCCCATCGGCCGGTGGCAACGGATCCGGACCTGGCACGGCCGGAGCGCGGTCCGACGGCGAACCTCAGAAGTGACATCGCCATCCATGCCGCCGCCGAGTAAATGTTTATAAGCCATCCATCGCTATCTGAACAGCGGTCGGACGCACGCGCGCGGACGAGTGGTGTCATGGCGGGAGAGAAGATCGGTGTGGTCCTTGGTTCTGAGGCTTGGGAGGCCCAGTCATCGAGGTTCCCCGCCGCCGCCGGCCAGGTCGTCAGGATAACCGACTGGGGGATGCTCGAACGGGCCATCCGCGACGGCGTCCTCTCCATGGCGGTGGTCGACCGCGAGCTCGACTGGTCCCAGCAGTGGCTCGTGGCCCGCGAGCTCTGGGAGCGGAGCCCCCAGACGACGGTGCTCGTCGTCCCCGAGGGGAGGACGGCCGTCGACCTCCTCGAGCAGGTCCTCTCGCCGCTCCACGCGGCCGACGTCGTCGCCGCCGAGGACGAGGCCTCCGCAGGATTCCTGGTGCCGGGCGCCGTCTCGCCGCCCGAGACCACGGCGATGCCGATAATCGCGAGGCCGCGGCTGACGGCGCCGAGGCTCCTTTCGGGCGGCAACGTGACCAGGTCGATGGAGACCGTCCTGCGGTTCATGGACGCCATCGACAGACCCGTCCTGGTGAACCAGTTGCCACCGGACGGCGTCCCGGGGCGGTTCATCGAGGTCAACCGTTCGGGCCAGGATGCCATCGGCCGAAGGAGGAACGAGCTCCTCGCGATGAGGTGGGAGGAGCTCGATGCCGGGGACCCAGAGGCCCTCGTCCGTTTCGCGGATGCGCTCAGGACGCGCGGGGAGTCCGACCTATGCACGACGTTCATCGGAAGGGACGGCGGCCGGATCCCCCTCGCCGGGCGGTCGTACGTGGAGACCATCGACGGGCGCCAGGCGCTCGTGACCGTGCTGATGGGCGCGGTCGCGGCGAGGGACGCCGGCGCGCCCGCCGCCGCGCAGGCCCAGCCCGCCCCGCCCGTCGACCCGGAGGGGCTCCTCGAGGTCACTCGCGAATTGCAGGAGACCGCCGAAAGGCTCATCGAGGAGAGCGTCTCCAGCTCGCAGGTCCATGAGAGGCTCCTCGCGGCGGTCGCTCGGAACCCGATCCCGACGGTGATCGTCCTGTCCGGCGGCGAGATCGCCTCGTACAACGACGCTGTCCTCGAGCTCACGGGATATCACGGGACCGAGGTCCGAGACCTCAACGACTGGATGGAGAAGCTCTTCCCGAACGCCGCGAGGCGATTGCGGATGGAGCAGGACGTCAGGAAGGCGCTGGACAAGGGCCAGGCGTGGATCCCCGGTGTCGAGATCGCCAGGAAGGGCGGCGAGACGCGCACGCTCGACCTCTCCATCGCCCCGTTCGAGGGCGGGCTCATCGTCCAGATGGTCGATGTCACCGAGAGGGAGAGGGCAGAGGAGGCTCTCCGCGAGAGCGAGGAGCGCTACCGCGCCCTCTTCGACCGGTCCCTGGAGGCGGTGTACGTCCACGACTTCGACGGGCGGTTCCTCGACGCGAACAGCATCACCCTCGAGATGCTCGGGTGCTCGAGGGACGAGATCCGGGGGATGAGCCTCGATTCCGTCATAGACGACGGGTTCCTTCCGTTGGCGCGCAGGACCCTCGAGGAGATCGCCGCGACGGGGAGGCAGCGGGAGATATCCGAGTACATGCTGAGGAGGAAGGACGGGAGGACGGTATGGGTCGAGACCCTGTCCTCGGTCATCAAGGAGAAGGGCGTCCCGGTCGCCATACAGGGCATCGCGCGCGACATCACCGACAGGAAGCGGGCGGAGGAGGCTCTCCACGAGAGCGAGGAGAAGTACCGCTCGCTCGTGGAGCGGAGCCACGACATGGTCTTCATCTACCAGGGGGAGAGGTTCGTCTTCACCAATGACAGGGCGACCGAGGTGACGGGTTATGGGAAGGGCGAGCTCTCGGGTCTCTCGCTCGGCGACCTGCTCCACGGCGAGGACCGCGAGTTCATCCTCGACCTCGAGCGTCGCAGGGCGGCCGGCGAGGGCGTCCGCAACGTCTACGAGGCGAGGACCGTCACGAAGATGAGGAACGTGCGCCACTGCGAGTTCTCGATCTCGAGGATAACGTTCGGCGGCGCGTACGCCATACTCGGGGCCGTCAGGGACATCACCCTGAGGAGGGGGACCGAGGAGGCCCTCAAGGAGAGCGAGGCGCGGTACCGCACGCTCATCGAGCAGAGCCACGACGCGGTCTACATACACAGGGGGGACCGGTTCATCTTCGCCAACGAGAGGGCGAGGGAGATGACGGGATATACGCGGGCCGACCTCCTCGGGAAGGGGCTGATGGACATCGTCCACCCCGACGACAGGGAGATCGTCGCCGCAGCGGTGGGCGGTATCGACCAGGGCGGGAGGATGTGGGAGGCGCGCATCGTCACGAGGGACGGGAGCGTAAGGCATTGCGAGTTCTCGGTGTCCCCCATCACGCACGGCGGCGAGGCCGCCACCATGGGCACGGTCAGGGACGTCACGCTCAGGAGGCAGGCCGAGGAGGAGCTGCGCGATCACCGGGACCACCTGGAGGAGCTGGTCGGGGAGCGCACGAGCGAGCTCCGGACCGCCTACGACCACCTGAAGCTCGAGGTCGCGGAGCGGAAGAGGGTCGAGGAGGAGCTCATCCTGAGCAAGGAGAAGTACCGGAACCTCTTCGACAACGCGCTCGTCGGCCTGTACCGGACGAGGATATCCACGGGCGAGATCATAGAGTGCAACGCCCAGCTCTCGCGCATCTTCGGTTACGCCGACCGCAACGATTTCATCGGCAAGTTCAGGTCCGGGGAGACCTACGTCGAGCCGAGGACGAGGGACAGGCTCCTCGCGAAGCTCAAGGTCGCGGGGAAGGTGGACAACTTCGAGGCGCGCCTCAAGAGGTCCGACGGCACCGTCTTCTGGGGGAGCCTCTCCGCTCAGATCTACCCGGACGAGGGGTACATCGAGGGATTCCTCCTCGACATCACCGAGCGCAAGTGGGCCCTGGAGGCGCTCAAGGAGTCGGAGCTCCGGTACAGGTCGCTGTTCGACAACATGCTCAACGGCTTCGCGTACAACAAGGTCGTGGAGGACGCGAACGGGCGCGTCGTCGACTTCGTCTTCCTCGAGGTGAACGACGCGTTCCAGAGGTTCGTCGGGATGGGCCGGGAGAGCATCATCGGCAGGACGGCCACGGAGATCATGCCCGGGCTGGAAGGGACCGAGCCGAACCTCCTGCGGGCGTTCGCGGAGGTCGCCACGACGGGGGAGCAGGCGAAGTTCGAGGCGCGCATCGAGGCGCTCGACAGGTGGTTCTCCATCTCCGCGTACAGCCCGAGGAAGGGGTTCTTCGTCTCGATATACGAGGACGTGACGGAGGCAAAGTCGGCCGAGGAGGCGCTGAAGGAGAGCGAGGGGCGCTTCAGGACCCTCGTCGAGACCATGAACGAGGGGCTCGGCGTTCGCGACGAGAACGGGGTCATCGTGTACGTGAACCAGAGGCACTGCGACATCCTCGGCCGCCCGCGGGAGGAGATCATCGGCCACCGCGTCGTCGAGTTCCTGGACGGGGAGGACAGGGACGTGATGATGGCGCAGATGGACCGACGCGCCACGGGCCAGCTCGGCTCCTACGAGGTCAATTTCACGCGGAAGGACGGCCAGAAGGTCCCCACGATAACGTCCGCGGTCCCGATAATCGATTCGGAGGGGAGGTACAGGGGGGCGTTCGCGGTCATCCTCGACATCACCGACAGGCTAAAGGCGGAGGGGGCTCTCCGAGAGAGCCAGCGGGCGCTCTCGACCCTGATGGGCAACCTGCCCGGGATGGCGTACAGGTGCGCGAACGACGCGCACAGGACCATGGAGTTCGTCAGCCACGGGTGCATCGACCTGACGGGCCACGTCCCCGAGGACCTCGTCGGGAACGCGAAGGTGGCCTTCGCGGACCTCATACACCGCGACCACAGTGACCGGGTGTGGGCCGAGATCCAGGTCGCCATGCGGGAGAGACGCCCGTTCCAGCTTGTCTACCGCATCAGGAGCGCGGACGGCATCGAGAAGTGGGTGTGGGAGCAGGGCGAAGGGGTCTTCGACGACAGGGGCGGGCTCGTCGCCATCGAGGGGTTCATCACCGACACGACGGAGCGCATCCGGGCCGAGGAGGAGCTCAGGCGGAGGGACGACATCCTGGAGGCCGTGAGCTACTCCGCGGAGCGGTTCCTCCAGACGCCGTCATGGGAGGAGGGCATCCAGGAGATACTGATGAGGCTCGGGAGCGCGACGGGGATCTCCCGCGTCTGCATCTTCGAGAACCAGGCGGGCGTCGACGGCCATCCCCGTGCGACGATGCATTACGTGTGGGCGGCCGCCGGTGCAGCGCCACTGTCCGACAGCGGTGCTTCCGCGATAACGCTCCGCGACAGCATATTCGGCATTTGGGAGGGGCCGCTCCATCGGGGGCAGCTGGTCCAGACCGATGCGTCCCGCTACACCGGGAGGGCGAGGGCCTTCCTCACGGAGCGTGGCGTCCGGTCCCTGATGCTCGCCCCGATAATC
>JAKEGO010000150.1 GCA_022615805.1 Thermoplasmata archaeon | reverse complement strand
GGGGAGGTTCACCATCACCGTGGAGTTCTGGATCGAGACGACTGCTCCCGTCAAGCATGACGTGGAGGAGGTCTCCATCGTCACCCGCGACCAGATGGAAGCGGATGGGGATACGCTCATCTTCGATCGCTGGGATAACCCTCTGCCGCCCCCTCTGGACAACGACTACGGCGTGTTCCTGATCGACGTCGTGCTCTGGCTCGGCCTCGCCGGGCTCGCCCTCCTGGTGATGGACCCGTTCATAAGGGCGGTGACGAAGAGGACGAAGATGCAGATAGACGACATGGTGCTGGGCATAGTCAGGACCCCCCTGATCATCCTGATCTTCCTCTACGGGGCGATCGTCTCGCTTTCGGTGCTGGAGGATATGATCGGGTCGGACATCGTGGACCTGTTCGATCGCCTTTACCAGATGGCCTTCTGGTTGATAATCTTCTACATCGCCTACAAACTGTACAGGGAGATCATCCTCTTCTACGGCAGGATCATCGCCAAGAGGACCTCGACCGAGCTGGACGACCTGCTCGTGCCGATCGTCGAGAAGATCGGCATACTGATGATAGGGCTCGTCGCGCTCGGCACCGTCCTGAGCTACCTGGGCATCGACCTCACGCTCTTCATCGCCGGCGGGGTGGTGATGTCCATCGTCATCGCCTTCGCTGCCCAGGAGACGCTGTCGAACTTCTTCAGCGGCATCTTCCTCCTCAGCGACCGGCCTTTCAAGAAGGGCGACACGATCATCCTCGGGGAATCCTGGTACGAGGTGCGGAACATCGGGATAAGGAGCACCAGGCTGTTCAGGTTCTCGGACGGGGCGATGATAGCCATCCCAAACAACAAGCTCGCGAACGAGATGATCGCCAACTTCAGCAATCCCGACGATCCGGGGAAGATAACCATGGTCTTCGGCGTGGCATACGGTACGGACCCGGAGAAGGTCAAGGGGATAATCCACGGTATCATCGATGCGAACCCGCACATCATCACCGATGATCCCGGCCGCAAGCCGATAATCATCCTCGAGGACCTGTCCGACAACGGTCTCCTGTTCAAGCTCATCATCCACATGGACGACCGGGACATGCTTTTCCCGGTCAGGGACTACCTGAACATCGAGATCAATAGACGGTTCGCCGAGGCGGGGATCGAGATACCGTTCCCCCACATGGACGTTCGCCTGCGGCAGGAGAGGACCTGACCTCTGCCAGTCCGCTGCCCAGCCGACGGCGATGCTGCGGTCCATGACCCTTACGATGGACCGCAGCGCGCCCGCATCGAACGTGCGACCGCAATCGGACACTGGATGAACGCGATCGAACGATCTGCCCGGGAGATACGTAGATGTTCACGTAAGTCCTTTGAGAAGAGGGCGATTCCCGTCGAACCATGGACCGAACTAATAGGACAGGCCAACCCGAGGTTCCACGTTCAGATCACAAACCCCTTTTCGCCGTCGGCATACTTCTGGACCGGCGATCCGTGAAATGACATCATCAGCCGATCATTGCTGGCTCGATCCTCATCATGGACCGTGACCCGATGGCCAGATCACGCAACACGGCAGTACGGAGGAAAGGTTGTTATACCCCCCCCTCCCTTTGAAAGCCCAACAAGCGTAGGAGCCTATAGCATGGAGACGACACAGCGTATAAGCGTTCAGGAGCTCACGCCCGAATCGAAGCGGGTGTTCGTGCTCGTGAAGGTAATGGAGAAGTCCGAAGCGAAGGAGATCCCCTCGCGGTTCGGCCCGACCAGGACCGTCACCGAGGCCCTGGTCGCGGACGGTTCCGCCAGCATACTGATGTCCCTCTGGGACGAGCAGGCGGGCCAGGTCGCGGTCGGCGACACCCTCCAGGTGGAGAACGGCTACATATCCCTTGTGAGGGGGCACATGAGGCTGAACATCGGGAAGTACGGAACGATGACGAAGGTCGAGGATGCGATCGAGCCCAACACCGGCACCAACCTGAGCACCCAGGAGTTCGACCAGCCCCGAAGGAACCCCCGGTACAACCGGTACCCCTCGTCATGGCAGGGTAAGTACTGAGCGCGAGAAGTGCACCGCTCCGCGATGGAGCGGCGCCAGACGTGCCCCGGCAGGGCCCCGGGACCCGGACGGGGCACACTCACATTTTAAATACGAGGACCCATCTGTCACCCTTTGCTGTCATCGGAGTGTGAACAATGAAGCGTGGTTCGAGGGCCTGGAAGAAGCGCGGCAACATGCGCTGGAAATGGAGGAAGAAGCGCATGAGGCGGCGCCAGAAGGCGCTGAGGCAGCGCAAGTCCTGAGCCACGCGCATCATCGTTCTCACGCGAGCGAACGGCACCCACGGGGGTATGGGGTAACCTGGCATCCTCGCGGGCTCCAGTTACCCGCAACGGGGAGTGAGTTGCAACGGGTTTGCTGATCCGTGATGAATAACTGGAGCAACGACCCCGTTACCGTTGCCGAAAGGCGAAACCCGCTGATCTGGGTTCGAATCCCAGTGCCCCCACCTCCACTCCCGGCCACGAGAGCCGGGAGTGCCCTTTTCATCGATGTCTCATCCAGAGAGGCGGTGGGGGCACAAGGGATGGTAGAACCCCGATCAATGATCTGGGAGGCCGGAAATGATCATTTTTTCCCAGATTGCGGGGCGAATTCGCCTTCTCCAGCTCGATCGTCGACTTGCCATATGATCAATAGTCCATTCTCATGCAGCTCTGTTGCACAATACGATGACATCTGACCCGGCGATCCGTGTGATATCATCGATCAGCCGATCATTACTGGCTCGATCCTCATCATGAACGGTGGTCCGATGGCCGAAGTATGCAACACAGCAGCGAATGGCAAATCGCTAAATACATCTTCGAGGATGGTTCAGCATGCATCGCACCGACTGGGATCCCTCAATGCCGTTCAGGAAGATACTGGTCACCGTGGACGGCTCGCCCGGTGCCCTGCAGGCCGCCGCGTACGTTTCCAAGTTGTTCCGCAGCGCCGACTTCCATCTGGTGGGTTGCCTCAACACCGCGAGGGGGGACATCATGCCCTCGACGATGCTCCTGAGGATACTCGAGGACCAGATGAGAAAGGGACTCGACGAGTGCAGCGCGATATTAAGGAAGGCGGGCATCGAGCCGAAGGTCTCGCTCTTGTCCGGGGACCCGGCCACGAGGGTCTTGCGGTACATATCCTCGAACGGGATCGACCTCATCGTCCTGAGGAGGAAATTCGAGCAGACGCTGCCGTCCCCGAGGCTCGGGAAGGTCGGCGACGTGCTCGCCAGCCGTGCCCTCTGTCCAGTGCTGATCGTCAAAGGGGACCCCGAGCCCACGATAGGTAAGATACTCAATCCGACCGACGGCGGGACCGATTCCGTCCCCTCGGGGCGCCTCGCCCTCGCCCTCGCGAAGCATTTCGACGCAAGGCTCACCAAGCTCTACGTGGGCGACGACCCTGCTGCGGGGAAGGTACTCCTCTCCGAGGCGGAGGGGGACGCTCGGAAGCACGGCGTGTCTTCGGTCATGCGCACCGAGATCGTCAAGGGCGACCCCTCTGGCATCATCCTCAAGGCGATCGGCGACCACGACATCATCGTCATGGGGAAGGGCATTAGATCGTTCCTCCGGCGCGACCACCTCTGCCTGACGTCGAGGGAGATCGTCGCCCTGTCCGAACGGCCCGTCCTGCTGGTGAACTGATGGACCTCGCCACCTTCACGATACTGGCAATATTCTGCGCCACGTACTTCCTGATACTGAGCACGTGGATCCACAGGACGACGGCCGCCATGATCGGCGCGATGGTGATGATCGTCGCCGGCCACGTGCTGGACCTTTTCGAGGAGGAGGACGTCTACGACTTCATGAGGTGGGACGTCCTGGGGCTCCTGCTCGGGATGATGATCATCGTGGTCCTCCTGAACGATGTCGGGTTCTTCAGGCTCGTCGCGAAACTCTCGTTACGCATCGCCCGCGACCGGTGGACCCTCATGCTCCAGCTCTGCCTCATCACGGGCTTCCTCTCGATGATCGTCGACAACGTCACGACCATCCTCATAGTCGCGCCGTTGACGATCGCCATCTCGGGCGACCTCGGCCTCGATCCCAGGCCCGTGCTCGTCGCGGAGGTGCTCTTCAGCAACCTGGGCGGCATGGGCACCATGGTGGGCCACCCGCCGAACCTCATCATCGCGTCTTACTCGGATTACACCTTCAACGACTTCCTGTTCTACCTCACGATCCCGACCCTCGTCGCGATGTTCATCTGCGTCGTCACGTTGAGGTTCTCGCTCAGGAGATGGTCGAAGGGCCCCATGACCCTTCCCAAGGTCGAAGACCCCTGGGCCGAGGTGACGGACAGGCGGACCTTCGCAGCCCTTATCTTCATCCTCGTGCTCGTCATCGCCCTCTTCGTCGTACACCCGTACACCGGCATCAGCCCCGCCGTCGCAGCCCTGTTCGGCGGAGCCCTGGCCCTCGTCTTCACGAGGTCCGATCCGTACAAGACGCTGGCGCAGGTCGAGTGGCCCACGCTCCTCTTCTTCGCGGCGCTCTTCGTCCTCGTCGACGGGCTCGTCGAGGTGGGGATCGTCGAGGATGCGGCGCAGTGGATCCTCGACGTCTCGTCCGGGAACACGCTGATGCTCGTGTACTTCATCTTCTGGTTCTCCCTCATCGTGTCCGCCCTCATCGACAACATACCGTTCACCGCGATCATGGCCCCCTTGATGCTGCACATCGCCGTCGGCGCGGAACAGGGCGCCCTCTGGTGGGCGCTGGCCCTCGGCGTGGGCCTCGGCAGCAACGTGACGCCGATCGCCGCCTCGTCGAACATCGTCCTGCTAGGCCTCGCCGAACGGATGGGGACGCGCATCACCTGGCGGTACTGGTTCAGGTTCTCGGTCCCGCCGACGTTGCTCGCCTCCGTCAGCAGCATGCTCTGGCTGGCGTTCCTCGTGTTCTACTTCTAGGCCGTCGCCCGCGAGCGCTCCCGGGCATCGGACCGAGGCCGCGCACCGCCCTCTCCCCGAGGCATCAGGTCGGCGGCATCGACGCGAAGGTCCAGTGTCCATCGATCGAGCTCCACTCCCGCAGGATGCAAGGAGGGGGGGCACCGGACGCCGTCGCGACGGCCGGTCCGGACGCGACGAACGGCGGTCATCCTCGGAACGCGCGAACGGCGGCCGACGCATAACTATTAAACCGCGCTTCCCGTTACGTTGGCGATGGAGGGCCAGCCCGAGGTAGTGGAGGTTACCGCGGCCTCAGGGGATGCGGAAGGCGACGACAGGGACCACTGGCAGGGGCGCCTGCCGTTCATCCTCGCCGCCATGGGCTCGGCCATCGGGCTGGGCAACGTGTGGCGGTTCCCGTACATCGCTTACGACAACGGGGGAGGCGCCTTCCTCATCCCGTACCTCATCGCCCTCATCACCACGGGCATCCCCCTCATGGCCCTCGAGTTCGGCCTCGGGTACCGCTTCATCTCCGGCGCCCCGAAGGCGTTCGGCAGCATCGACCGCCGGTTCGCGTGGGTCGGATGGCTCTCGATCCTGATAGGGTTCGTCATCGTGTGCTACTACACGGTCATAATGGCATGGTGCCTCGTCTACATGGTCTTCGCGTTCAACGGCTCCTGGGGCGGCGGCCACTCGGACATCGAGGCGTTCTTCTTCCACGATTTCCTCGACATAAGCGCCGGCCCGGGCGAGATCGGCGGCTTCCAGGTCATCGTGCTCGTCGCCCTGGTCATCATGTGGTTCCTCATCT
>JAKEGO010000149.1 GCA_022615805.1 Thermoplasmata archaeon | reverse complement strand
TCCCGCCGGCCTCGACGGAGGTCCACCACGAGGTCGAGCTCGCCGTCGTGATGGGGAAGGGAGGGCGCCACATCCCCGCCGAAAAGGCACTGGACGACGTCCTCGGCTACGCCGTCCTGCTCGACATCACGGCGCGCGACATCCAGGACCGCCTCAAGGCCCAGCGTCTCCCGTGGGCCTACGCCAAGGGGTGGGACACCTTCGCGCCCATCTCCACGGTCGCCCCGCGGGACGAGGTCGGCGACCCGGGCGACCTCCGGATATCGCTCTCGGTCAACGGCGAGGTGAGGCAGGGCTCGAGCACCCGCTACCTCCTCTTCTCCGTCGCGGAGATCATCTCGTTCATCTCCGGTTTCATGACCCTCCGGAGGGGGGATATCATCGCCACCGGGACGCCGGAGGGTGTCGGGCCCATCGTCCCGGGGGACCGCGTCCACGCCGAGATCGAGAGGGTCGGGAAGCTGGACCACGATGTCGTCCTTGGTCGAGCGATCGCGCGAG
This sequence comes from Thermoplasmata archaeon, assembly GCA_022615805.1. Taxonomy (GTDB): domain Archaea; phylum Thermoplasmatota; class JAKEGO01; order JAKEGO01; family JAKEGO01; genus JAKEGO01. The sequence goes on along the minus strand of JAKEGO010000149.1, from coordinate 6,711 downwards.
GACCTCATGCCTGGCCGTGACCCTCGCGGGATCACCTGCGGAACCGTCCGCCCGCCCCTCCCCCACCGGCCTTTCCCCCGCCGAGGTCACTGAGCCATGGGCCGATCCAGACGAGGATCCGGCCCCCCGTCAGGAAGATGACGAGAAGGGAGACGCCGCAGGCCATGAACAACTGAGGCCACTCGAGCGGTATCCATTCTATCGGATACCTCTTCGGCTCGGACTCCTCGTAGGACTCCTCGATCTCGGCGCCGAGCCACAGCGCGAGGTAGTATATTCCCTGTCCGTAGTCCCCGACCGCGAGGTACGGCTCGAGCTCCTCGCGCGCGATCCTCGCGACCTTGGCGTCGTTAAGGACGTACTCGAGCCCGAGCCCCACGGCTATGAAATACGTACCATCGCCCACGGCGACGACGATGAGGACGCCGTTGTCCTTCCCCTCCTGCCCTATCCCGTTCTGGTTGAACACCTCGGTGGACCACATGGCGATGTCCTCGCCGTCGGTGTTGTTGACCACCAGGACGGCCATCACGCATGACGTCTCCTCCTCGAGCACCTCGCAGACCCAGTGGATCGAGTCATACCAGGAGGAATAGAGGATCACGCCCTCCTCGTCGGTGATGTAATCGCGGAGGACCGGGTAATCGGCCGCCGCTGGATGGCAGGGAGTCGACAGCAGGAGCGCTGTCATGAGGAGCGCGATCGCAGTCAGAACGCGCCTCACCGTGCCCCCTCCGTTCAGGGGCCCGGCGCGGAGCCGTAGAGGTTCTCTCTCTCCTCGAACCCGAACGCATCGGCGACCAGCTTGCCGGGGAACTTCTTGATCCCGGCGTTGTAGTCCTTCACCGCATCGATGTACTTCGTGCGCCTGTAAGCGATGCGGTTCTCGGTCCCCGCCATCTCGTCCATGACCGCCCTCAGCGGCCCTTCGGCCTGGAGGTAGGGGTAGGCCTCGTAGGTGATGATTATGTCGTCGATGAGCGCCCCCATCTCGCCCGAGATGTTGGTCTGCTCCACCGCCGAATCGGACTCCATCCACTGGGTGCGCAGTCTCGTGATGTTCTCGAGGGTGCCCTTCTCGAACTCCTGGTACTGCTCCGACTGGGCCACGAGGTCGGGGATGAGGTCCATCTTCCTCTGCTCCTGGTTCCGGATCTCGTTCCAATGACCGTCGATCTCCGCCTCCATCTCGACGTAGGAGTTGTACGTCGTCGCGATCCAGACCAGCATCACGAGGGCTATTAGCCCCACAAATATCAACGCGATATGCAGCGGCTTGAGCCTCGGACCTCTCAAGGGATCACATCCAGAGCCGCCCACAATCCATAAGGGGCGTTAAATACGTAGCGCCGTCGCCCCGGTGGACGGGGTCGGCGACCCAGACGACACCCGGATATCGCTCTCGGTCAACGGCGCGGCCAGGCTGGGCTCTAGCGACCGCTTCCTCCCGGCTCCGTCGCGGGGACCATCTCGCTCATCTCCGGTTCCAGGTCCCCGAAGCGGGGACGCCATCGCGACGGGCATCCCCGAGAAGGTCGGGCCGATCGTCCCGGGGGACCGCTTCAACGCGGACATCGGGAGGGTCGGGAAGCTGGACCACGATGTCGTCCAGGGCTAGGTGTCCTTCCGCCCATGGTACCACCCGATGGACACTATCGCCACGGCAACGACCTCCACGGCGGAGGGCCCGGGAATCGGGTCATCGCCCCCGCCATCCTTCGCCTTGACGGAGAATGTCCATTCGGAGGACTCGGTCTCGTCGATGCCGTCCGAGGCGATCACCTTCCAGTGATACGTTTCGCCGCGCACAAGGTCGGAGATGTCGTAACCGAGGTCCTCTATGCCATCGGCGACGACCAACGTCGGGTCCGGGTGGGTGTCCATCACGATTGAGAACGTGAGCTCCTGCCCGTCGACATCTGCGGCATCCCAGGAGAGGCTGACCATCGTCCCCCCGATGACGCTGTTGGTAATCGGGCTGGACAGCTCGATGGTCGGGGGACTGTTGGGCTTTTGCACGGTGAAGCCCCACACGGCCGACGCCGTTGCGAGCTCCCCATCCGATGCGACGACCTTCCAGCGGTAGGTCGCGCCGTCCTCGAGGCCATCGGCCAAGCAGGACTCGGCCGTCGATCCCGCGACGATGCGGTAGGTGGGGTCGTCCTTCGTGTCGAGGTAGACGTCGTAGGTGACATCGTCGCCGTCAGGGTCGCTCCCGTCGTAGACGAGGACGACATCCAACGAATCCACGGTCGCACCGTCGAAGGGGGACCGGAGGGCGATCGTCGGGGCTTCGTTCTGCGGGCCGGAACTGGTCCTGAAGCTCCATGTCGCGGACCTGGTCGCGTCGAGCCCGTCATCCGCCACGATGCACCAGAAGTAGGTCCTCCCCTCCTTGACGGACGCCTCGAACGTCGTGTCCTTTCGGCCCTCCGATATCGGACCCGGCGGGTCGGTCCTCGCGAGCATCACATCATAGGTCAAGGTGTCGTCATCATCGTCCGATGCCGTCCATTCAAGGAGGACGGACCCCGCATCGACCGTCCCATCGTCACCCGGCGAGACCAGCGCGACCGTCGGGGCGACGTTGGTCGTGAACTCCCATATCTCGGACGCGACCTCCGCATCCCCATCGCTCGCGACGACCTTCCAGAAGTACCGCGTCGCACCGTCGAGCCCCTCCGCCACGTAGCTGGAGATGCCGATGTCGTCCACCGCCATCACGTCGCCCGACGAAGCGGCCACCTCGCCTTCGTCGGTGCCGAGATAGACATCGAACGAGAGGACGTCGTCCTCGTCCTCATCGCTCGCCGACCATGTGAGCTCGGGCCCGGCAGGCGCGCGCATCCCGTCAGCAGGACCGAGGAGAGAGATGACAGGCGGAGCGTTACTGGCCATTTCCCCAAGCGAGTAGACCCGCCCGTTGCAGCACCCGAATATGAGGTTCCCCTCATACAGCGATGGCGACGAACCGATGGCATGTTCGCCATCGGCATCGGTCTCGAAGGTCCAGAGGATCGTGCCGTTCTTCTGATCGAAGACGTATAGACGCCCATCGTTGCATCCCACGATGGCCTTGCCGTCGGCAAGGAGCGCCGATGAGAGCATCCCCTCCGCGCTGGTGAAGTTCCATTCCATTTCCACCGCGGTTATCGTCCCGTCACCATCCGGGTCCTCCTCCGGGATGGCATAGAACGACCCGCTGCTGGCGTGGCTGTTGTAGCCGGTCCCGAAGAAGAGGGTCCCGTCATGATAACTGGCCGTGGAAAAGATCTGGTTGTCGGATTGGAATGTCCATATCAGCGCACCCTCGTTGTCTGTGAACCCATCGAGGTCGTTGTCGATGCCATCGTCGTCGGCATCGAGGTCCAGGCAGTACATCTTCTCGTCCCGTGAGCCGATGTACACCTGGCCCAGGGCGGGATCGATGGTCGGCGACGAGAAGGCGTCGCCGCCCTCCCCAGGGATGTCGGTCTCCACGATCGGGACCTTCTCGCCGATCTTGTACTTCCACAGGATCTCATCATGCTCGATGACGCCCGATCCGTCCGGGTCGTCGAGCGGCAGGCAGAAGAGATTGTAATCGCAGTACTGGTTCTGCTCGTTGTACTGCGTCTGCTCGGCGGCGAGGACCATGTCGCCGTATATCGCGGGTGTGGTGGATACCGCTCCGCCCGTGCCTTCCACCCTGACCCCGCTCTCGTACTCTCCCGTCTCGTAGTACCAGATGACCTCTCCGGACGAGATGTTGCCGTCACCGTTCGGGTCCTCCAGCGGCAGGCAGTAGAGATGCTCGTCGTAGGAACCGACGTAGACCCTGTCCCCGTACACCACCGGCGAACAGAACTCGCGGTTCATCGTCGCGAAGCGCCAGACCAGTTCTCCCGTTTCGATGTCGATGGCATGCACGCCGTTGGCGTGGCAGAGGACGAGGCCGCTGTCGGGATCGACGCACGGGGAAGACCAGAAACCAGCGTAGGTCCCCGTCCCTGCGCTGTAGTTCCAGACCTCGGTGCCGTTGTCCTCGAACAGCTTGTAGAGCCTCTGATCGTCGCATCCGATGTAGACGAACCCGTCAACGACCATCGGCGAGGAGACGAGCCACGCGGTGCCGTTCGTGTCGAACGTCCATGCGGTGGCGTTCGTTCCCGGAACATCGCCCTCGACGCTCCCGGTGTGGAGGTGATCGTACCTGAACATCGTCCAGTCGCAATCGCCCTTTACGGGGCCGATCGCCGAGATGGCGCAGAACAGGACGGCCGTGACGATGAGCGATGCCGGGAATGACCTGTGCCCCCACGTCCAATGATCCATGGACATCGAACGCCGTGTGACGATATAACCTTTATCGTGATGTTGCTTTGTTGCATTATCTGGCCGCCGGAACCCCGTTCATGATGATGATCGAGCCCGCAATGATCGGCTGATCGATGTTATCACACGGAACGCCGGGCCAGATGTCAACAAATTGTGCAACATAGTACATGGTATCGCCTTTACATATCGTACGGCCATCGGAAGGCCCGAATAGCGGGTCAGGACGGCGATGGTTCGCCCGGGCGATGGCGATCCACATCGCCACCGCGGTCCCGGCCATTTTCGGAACGGCCCCTGACGTCAGAACAACCGCGAAGCCACGGGCCTGATCAGGTCAGGCCCCTCGTTCTCGACGCTGCCCACCCTCTTCCCGACGTCGACGGCCTTCATCACTACCGACGGGTACGGCCCGAGGAGACCGGACAGGGCGTCGACGTCCGCGTTCCGGGGGTCGAGCCATGCATCGCGGTCCCCGGGGGCGACGATCGCCGGCATCCTGTCGTGGATGTCCCTCATCATGTCGTTCGGCGTCGTGGTTATTATCGTGCACGTGTCCAGGGTGACCTCACCCGAGCGCCACGTCTCGTACAGGCCGGCCATCCCGAATGGCCTCCCGTCCCCCATCGAGATGAACACGGGGTTGCGCGTTCCCGTCCTGCGCCACTCGTAGAAACCGTCGGCGACGACGAGGCACCGCCTCCCCGCGAACGCCTCCCTGAACGACGGCTTCTCCGCCAGCCCCTCCGCCCGGGCGTTGAACATCCGGTTCCCGACGGCGGGATCCTTCGCCCAGTGCGGCACGAGGCCCCACGTGAGCATCGCGGCGTGCCTCGGGGGTCTCCCATCCCCATCGGCCCCATCCATCCCCGGTCCGTCCGGACCTTCGCTCAGCGGGTCCATCCCGCCCATGACCGCGAGGACGTCCGTCCCCGGGGCCACGTTGTACCTGGGCTCGAGGTCGCCGACGACCTCCACGAGGAACTCCTCGCCGATGGCCCACTTCGTGCTGAACAGGGCGAAACGGCCGCACATGGAAAAAGAACGCCTCACCCCTTCTTAACGGAACCGATTCTACGCGAGGATCAGGACCTCCGGACGAACGCCCAGGAACTCGATCCGGATCCCGCATCCACCCGCTCCCGATCCCGGGCATGGACGGTCATGCTGGAGCCGATGGCCTAGTCGGATCGGTAGTGCTTCCGGATGGGCGAGCTGACCTTCCATTTGCAGGCCATGCCCTTCGGCATCCTGACCAGGTCCCCGGCGCCGAACTCGGCGGGCTCCCCGTCCTCCGGCTCGACCCTCACGACGCCCTCGAGGACGTAGAAGGTCTCGCCCGAGCCGTAGAACCATTCGAACTCGGAGACCTCCTTCTCCCAGATGGGCCAGTCTAACACGCCGAGCCTTTCGAGCTCTCCCTTCTTGGGCTTCTTGACCTTTATCTCGAACGCCATTCGTTCACCTTGCCTCTCGCATCCACGACCCATGTACCGCGTCCGGTTCCGGCCGGCGCCCACTTCAGCGATGCGGTCACAGTTCCTTCTCGTACACCGCGCAGGGGTTGCCGTCGTCCCACAGGGGGTAGTCGGGGATCGTGACGACGTGGTCGAACCCGTTGACCTCGTAGAAGCGCCTCGTGCCCTCGTACGGCTCGTGGCAGGCCTCCTCGGCGAGGGTCCGGATCCGCATCTTCCTGACGCCGCGGATGCGCATCTCGGTCTCCGCACGTCCAAGGAGAAGGGTGCCGATGCCCTGCCGGAGGATGGAGGGGCGGACGGCCATCCATGCGATGTCCGCCTCGCGCTCCCGCATGTCCGGCCTGACGACGATGAACCCCGCGACCCCCATCCGGTCGATGGCGACGTAGAAGATCGCGTCTCTCAGGTCGTCCTCGATGGCCTCCACCGCGCGCTCGGTGAAGTGCTCGGGCAGCCGCCTTGCGATGGCTATGCACTCGTCGATGTGCCCGTCCTCCCCATCCATTATCACGACGTCGCCCATCCGTCATCGCCCGCGTGATCGCCGTGGTGTTTCCTCATGATCTCATCGATGTTCACGTCGTCGGCCTCACCCTCGTCGTCTCTGGCATCGCGCTCCCGATCGCCCGCGTCGCCTGCGTCCTCGCCATCATCCCTTCGACGGAACGCGCTTCGTCGCCCGTCATCCTTCGGGACCGGACCGGCAGGGCCGTTCCCGGCCTTGGCCGCCTTCGGGCAGCACGTGACTATCTGCTTCGGGCTGTCCTCCCCGAAGGGGTTGAGATCGTAGTCGCCGTAGACCTTCAGTACCTCGAAGCCCATGTGCTCGACCAGCAGGCGGAGCTCCTGGGGGAACAGCACCCTGACCTCGAACTCGACGACCCTTTCCTCCGGGGAATCGCCGACGCGGTAATAC
>JAKEGO010000016.1 GCA_022615805.1 Thermoplasmata archaeon | reverse complement strand
CTCGGCGATAGAGCACTCGTGGTGAAGGGGACCGTCGGGGGGACCGATCCCGCGGATGCCGGCGGAGCGTCCTTCCGGACGCAGGCATGAAAGGTGAGCGACGATGGGCTTCACGGTCAGGATCGACGGCGAAGAGGTCTCCGTGGACGCGGGGATGACGATACTCGAGGCGGCCGACGCAGCAGGCGTTTACATACCGAGGCTGTGCCACCACCCGAGCCTGGGGAGCTCGCACGGCCTGATGCCGGTGGACGTCGTCCATCGCGACGACGGCGAGGTGCGCGATGACGGCTCCGGTACCGAGGGAGGTTTCACCGGCTGCCGCCTCTGCCTCGTCGAGGTGGATGGGCGCGACGGGCCTGTCACCGCGTGCGACGCTCCCGTCGAGCCCGGGATGTCGGTGGCGACGGACTCCGACGCCCTCCGGGCGGAGCGGCGGAAGAACCTGGCGTCCATCCTCAGGAGCCACCCCCACGCCTGCCTCCAGTGCGCGCAGCGGGAGGGCTGCTCGCGGACGCAATGCTCGACCAACGTCCCCGAGGACGAGCGATGCTGCCCCCTGTTGGGCCGCTGCGAGCTCCAGACGGTGGCGCTCCACGTCGGCATCCCGGAAGACCTGACGAAGTACAGGTTCGCCGGCCTGCCGCGGCACCTCGACGAGCCGCTCTTCGCCCGGGACAGCAACCTGTGCATCTCGTGCCTCCGGTGCGTGCGGGCGTGTCGCGACCTGCGGGGCGTCGAGACCCTTGGGTTCGTCTACCGCGACGGGAAGGCCGTCGTTGGCCCGACCCGCTCGGCGAACTTCGCGGACGCCAACTGCCGGTTCTGCGGGGCCTGCGCCGAGGTCTGCCCGACCGGTGCGATCGTGGACAAGGGGCTGCCGATGGGCGACCGGGACGACGCCCTCCTGCCGTGCGTAGCCAACTGCCCGGCCGGCGTCAACGTCCCGAGGTACCTGGACCTCATTGCCAAGGGGGATCACGCACGGGCGCTGGCCGTCATCCGCGAGCGGATACCGTTCCCCGGCATCCTCGGCCGCATATGCTTCCACCCCTGCGAGGACGACTGTCGGCGCGCCGATCTGAACTCGCCCATGGGGATATGCGGCCTCAAGTGGTTCGCCGCCGACAACGGCCGGGCGCTCCCACCACTCTCGCCAGGGCCGTCCACCGGCAAGCGCGTCGCCGTCATCGGCGCCGGCCCGGCAGGCCTCTCCGCAGCCTACCACCTCGCCCTCGCCGGTCACAGGGTGACTGTCTTCGAGGCCGAGGACAAGCCCGGCGGCATGCTCCGCTACGCGATCCCCGACTATCGCCTCCCCCCCGAGGTCCTCGACGCCGAGCTCTCCATCCTCGACGGCCTCGACATAGAGCTCAGGACGGGGACGAGGGTCGGGAGGGACATCCGCCTCGACGCCATCGTCGACGGCCACGACGCCGTCTTCATGGGAACGGGCGCATGCCTGAGCCGGCGGATACCGGTGCCCGGCGCCGACCTCGACGGTGTGCTGTGGGGCCTCGACTTCCTCAGGTCCGTGAAGGCGGGGGCCGTCTCGTCGATGGAGGGCAGCGTCTTCGTCATCGGCGGCGGCAACGTCGCCATGGACGTCGCCCGCTCGGCCGTCAGGCTCGGCGCGTCCAGCGTCCGGCTGGCGTGCCTCGAGTCGAGGGACGAGATGCCGGCGCACGAGTGGGAGATCGAGGAGGCGGCCGGGGAGGGTGTGGAGATGCACCCGTCGTGGGGGCCGAGGGCCATCACGGGCGACCGCTCCATTTCAGGCATCGAGCTCGTCCGCTGCACGTCGGTATTCAACAGGGACGGCCGCTTCGCGCCGACGTTCTGCGACTCGGAAACGAGGTCGTTCGACTGCGACCACGTCGTGCTCGCCATTGGCCAGGCCTCCGATCTCGAGTGCCTCGAGGGGACGGAGGTCCGCGTCGAGCGCGGGGCGATAGCGTGCGATGGCTTCGCCACCGGCGTGCCCGGTGTGTTCGCTGGCGGGGAGGTCTCCCGTGGCCCCGCCTCCGTCGTCGAGGCCATCGCGGACGGCGCGGCGGCCGCCGCGGCGATCGACGTCCACCTCGGCGGCACGGGGGACGTGTTCTCACGCCTCGCCGTGCCAGGCGAGCCGGACCCGTTCGTGGGGCGTGTGGAGGGCTTCGCCGCGATGGGCCGGACCGCCCTCCCGAAGCGCCCGGCGGAGGAGCGGAGGGCGGACTTCAGACCCGTCGAGTCGTGCTACTCCGCCGAACAGGCGGTCGCGGAGGCGGGGCGGTGCCTGAGGTGCGATCTCCGGCTGCTGATCGAGCCCGTCACCCTGCCGCCGGACAGGTGGCTCGAGCTCAACGAGGAGAACGTCTCCTCCGTGCCGGCCATCGAGGGGGTCGTGCAGCTCCTCGACGCGGACAGGAGGATCATAGTCATCAGGGGAACCCAGGACATGCGCGCGGAGCTGGCGTCGAAGCTCGGGACAGCGACGAAGGCGAGGTTCTTCGGCATCGACCCGGACCCAATGTACTCGAAGCGCGAGAGCGAGCTGATGCAGCGGTACCTCCAGCAGTTCGGCAGGATGCCGGAGGGGGACGGCGCGGGAGATGACCTCGATGACCTCTTCTGACGCGTGCGCCGACCGCCCCCGTGACGGAGGTGCATCCCACGGTTGATGTCAGGGGCGTACCGGCCGCCTGCCTCGGGGAGGAGGGGTGGGCAAGGCGCTCGATACTAAGTGAGCCGCGCCCGACCGAGGCCGTCGAAGCCTACCGCGCTCTGGGCATGGAGGTCGCGGTGGTCGACATCGACGCCACGACGGCGAAGGAGTGCTCGTCGTGCCTCGAGGCCTCCCCCGGAACTTACAAGGTCGTCTACACGAGGCCCGGAAGGGCCCCGCCGCTGGAGGACGGCCTGTTCGACTGAACGGACGTGTCCGCATGTACCTCGACTCCATCGTCGTGGGCCCGATCGGGGCGAACTGCTTCATCGTCGGAGATCCTCGGGCGGGCCTGGGGGCCATCATCGACCCGGGAGACGACCCGGAGCGCGTCCTCGAGGCGGCAGCGCGGAGCGGCCTCACGATCGAATATGTGATCGCGACCCACGGCCACTTCGACCACACCGGCGGCGTCAGGGGGGTCGTGGACGGGCTCGGGTGCGAGTTCCTGATGCACGAGGCCGATCTCTTCTTCGCACGCGACTCCGTGGCCTCGGCGCGGCGGTGGGGCGTGCGTATCGACCAGGTGCCGGACCCCGACAGGTTCCTTGCGGACGGCGAGGTCATATCGGTCGGCTCCATCGAACTGAGGGTCATCCACACCCCCGGCCACTCGCCCGGCGGGATATG
>JAKEGO010000148.1 GCA_022615805.1 Thermoplasmata archaeon | reverse complement strand
TCTCACGCCTGAAGCCATGAACAGCAGAGGGACCACGGCCCCGCTCGGGACCATGGACGGCGAATGGCATCGTCCATCGTCGGAACGTCCGCAATGTACCAGAAACTTTTTACCGCTCGACCCCGTTGACACATCGAAGGTGAGGCTATGGCAAAGAGCGACTACGAGTCCTACTGGTCCGACAGGGAGGGAGAAGGGCAGGAGGATGGACCCCAGCCGGACGTCGACCCCTACAGCGAGGTCATCTCCGAGTCCTACGACGTCGAAGGCGAGACCATCGATGTCGAGATCGACGGCGCCTGGGCCACCTTCAGGTACGCGAACGGCACCGTGAACACCGTGCCGGTATCCGACCTTTACGTCTGCCCCAGGTGCATCAGGGAGGGGGAGTTCCCATTCTGCTTCGACACTGCCTTCTGCCCCGTGCACGAGCACGACCTCATCAAGTTCGATCGCAAGGAGTACGAGAGCTTCAAGATCGTCGCCCAGATGAACGGCGGCCTGCTAGCACCACAATGACCTTCGCTCCGCGACCCGACGGCCAACTCGCGCCCGATGGCCTTTCCTCGCAAGGGGCCCGGGGCCAGCGCGCGGGGCAACAGTATTAAACGGCATCCTGCGATGTCGTTGCGCACATGCCGAACATCGAGGAGCAGATAAGGGAGCTGGAAGCCGAGATCCACGGTACGAAGTACAACAAGGCCACCCAGCACCACATCGGAAAGCTGAAGGCGAAGCTCGCGAAACTCCGGCACGAGGCCGAGAAGAAGGGCGGGGGCGCCGGGACACGCGGATTCTCTGTCAAGAAGGCCGGCCACGCCACCGTCGCCCTGGTCGGCTTCCCCAGCGCGGGGAAGAGCACGCTCCTCAACGACCTCACGGACGCGAACAGCGAGGTCGGAGACTACGAGTTCACAACCCTGACGGTCGTCCCAGGGATCATGGAGCACAAGGGTGCGAAGATCCAGATCCTCGACCTTCCTGGGCTCATCGAGGGTGCGTCGAAGGGGCGCGGGATGGGGCGCGAGGTCATCGCGGCGGCGCGCTCCTCGGACCTGATCCTCCTGTTGCTCGACGTGTTCAACATCCACATCGAGGTCCTCCTGCGCGAGCTGAGGAACTCGGGGATCAGGATGAACGAGCGCCCCCCCGACATCGCGATATCCATGCGGGACCGCGGCGGGATCGAGATCGCGACGACAGTCGAGCTGACGCACATCGACGGGGAGGACGCGGCCGCGATGATCCGCACGTACGGCCACGTGAACGCCGACGTCGTCATAAGAGAGGACATCACGCAGGACCAGCTCATCGATTTCCTGGCGGAAAATCGCGTCTACCCGCGGGGGATCGTCCTCCTTAACAAGATCGACCTCGTCAAGGAGCATCAGCTCAAGGCGATGGAGAGGAAGCTCAAGGGCTGGAAGGTCTTCAGGATATCCGCGAAGGAGAAGATCGGCACCGAGGAGCTCAAGGACCACATCTTCGATACGCTGGACTTCATCAGGATCTACATGAAGCCCCAGGGGCAGCAGGCCGACATGGAGGTGCCCCTGGTCATCAAAGCCGGTTCGACGGTGGCGGACATCTGTGACAACCTTCACCGCGACTTCAAGAAGAAGTTCAGATATGCCCTGGTCTGGGGCAAGAGCGCCAAGTTCCCGGGGCAGACCCTGGGCCTGGACCACGTCCTTGAGGACAGGGACGTCATCACCATAATCATCCACAAGACCTGAACGCCGGCTGCCCATCGATGCCTGCCCCCGCTCATTATTATGATGATGGCATGTTCAAACGGTTCTCTTGCTCGTTAAATGTATCAACCGTGCAGGTTTTCGTGTTTTCAATAGATAATACGACGTTTCTCATCCTTTTTTTTACTTATATAGGAGCGAACACCCCGAAATCTATATATATGGCCTAGTCCAGAAGTCAAATCGCGAAGATATGGGGCGATGATGATGCCTGCCGTTACGATCGACACACTCACCCGCGCGATACAGAAAAGTATTCCCGAGCATCCCTTCGAATACGACGAGGCGAAGAAGCTCGCGGAACACATGATGAACTTCTTCGGCTATGGAAACCGGATAATCGACAACATCCTCGAGCCCGAGGACCGCGACCTCTTCTACATGATGGAGGACTCCGGCATCCTCACCACGGACCGCGAGGAGACCACCCTCCACGACGGCCGCGAGTGGCGCATCCACTACTGGACGTTCCACGCCGAGAAGATCGAGGGGCTCATCCGAAACCACCCGATCGAGCCTGCAGCCCCCGATGTGAACGTCTACGAGGCGCTCTTCAGCGACGACCGCATCTATTCCGAGATGTTCACCCGTCGGAACGGCGACGGCCCCGCGCACGAGGAGTGAACCGCCCCCTACAGCTCGAAGAACGCATTCTTCCCGCGGACGATCCCACAGTGGCACGGGCACGGTCATCCGGGCCATGCCATCGCGAGCGTCCGTGCATCAGCCACCCTTCTGGACCTCGTAGGTGTATACACCTTCCAGGGACCGCTCCCCGCGTATGTGTGCCTGGACGTACTGCCCGCAATTCGAACCGATGCGGTCCTCCTCCCGCTCGCCTATCGACAGCAGGACGTCGTAACCCGCGTTCCGCAGCCCTTCAATGACCGGATATCCCTCCGCCCGGTCCGGGTCGACATAGGACCTGAGTCCCGACCTGGCGGCGCTGTACGTCGGATTGAGGGGCGTGACCTTGACCAGGAAGGTAGAAGGGTCGAAGTGCCGCAGCATGACGCCGATGTCGACCGGGGCACCGTCGGCGAGGGCGAAGTTGAGCGTGACCTTCCGGTCGCCGGGGCGGCGCCACTCCTCGCCGTACTCGCCCATCCGCGCGAGGTCCCACTTGGGGACCGGGACGAGCCTGTCCCTGAAGAGGGCGTCGGTCGTGTGCACGGAGAACTGCAGCTGGAAGCGCCCACCGCGGTACAGGTCGTCCTTCACGTCCATCAGGTCGTCGAAGAAACGGCCCGCGCCCGACGGAGCGACGGTCGAGACCGATGGCATCAATCCGGGGGCGTCGTACCGGAAGGGCAGCTCCCTCAGTGCATCGATGACGGCCGGGTTGAGCGCCGGCTCCCCCATCCTTGCGAACTGGACCTTGAACTTGCGCGACGGGACCGATCGGTCTGGGTACCTCGCGTCAACGACAGAGTCCACCTGAGCGAGGATCTGCCGCGCGGTCAGCCTGCCACCGTAGCTGCCGCCCGCGTCGCACATGGGGCAGCCGACCGGGCACCCGAAGAGGGTGCTCACGAGGACCACCCACTTCTCCTCCCGGGGGACGCCGGTCTGGAGCGACTCGACGAACTCGATCCTTCGCCCGTCGATCTCGGCGACGTGGACCAGCGCGACCTCGGGGTCACCGGCCCGGCCGACGACCCGGAGGATGCCGTCTGAGTGCCCTGGGTGGCGCGTGATCTGTGAGAGATCGGTCCGCCGTCGTCCGAAAGCCGATGGCCGCCCGGCTACGATCTCCTGCATGCCAACCGCGGCCTGCGCCCGCGCGCCGTCGTGCGCCTTCATCTCGCCCCACCGGGGAGGGCCCGATGGACCGCCATCGCCGCCTCCAGTCCGTCGCCGACCGCGATGGCGACCTGGCGGAAGGACCCCCGCGCGACATCGCCAACCATGTAGAAAAGGCCTTTGGCCTCGAGGTCGACCCGGGCCGAGAGGACCGCGTCCGAGATGAACGATATGGCGGGCTCCCTGCCGACCGCCGCGACGACGTGGTCCACCACGAACTCCATGGGGCAGGCCCCCTCGGTCCGGACGAAGATGCGGCTGCCGTCCGACCTGAGTGCGGTGACCCGGGTGCTGTCGAGCCTCCTCACGCTCTCGCTGGAGGCCGCTGCGTCCTCGAGCAGGTTGAGAGCGCGCGCATGGAACGACCTGTTGAGTATGAACGCGAGGTTCCTCTCGCCGAGCGACAGGGCGTAGTCGAAGGCCGCGTCGCCGCCACCGATGATCGCGATGGATGCGCCCTCGACGTCCCTCAGGCCGTACACTTCCCTGTGGAACCGCTCGGGCGGGACGGTCTCGAGGCCCGGGATCGCGAACGGAAGCGGGTCCGTCCCCGACGCCACGATCACCGCCCGCGTTGTCCTCTCGCGCGAGGGCGTCCGGAGGACGAAACCCTCCCCATCGGGCGTGAGGTCGAGGTCAGTGACCTCCTCCGCGACCACCCTCGTGCCCCACCTCTCGAGGCCGGCGACCATCCGTTGGGCGAGCTCCGCGCCAGGGATCCCGTCCGGGAAGCCGGGGTAGTTCTCGACCCGCCATGCGTTGCGGACCATGCCCCCTGGGCCCTCGCGTTCGAACACGATCGGGTCCCGCCCGGACCGCGTCAGTTGGACAGCGGCCGCGATGCCGGCGGGTCCGGCGCCCACGATCGCGATCTCCTCGTCGAGGTCTCTCGTCCTGGCATACCTCACCAGCCCATCCGCGGTTGCTGCCGGTCTCATGCCTTCATCCTCCCGATGACGTCGTCGACGACGACGGGCGTGGCGAACCCGTGGGCAAGTGCCCTGAGCGAGCCGATGTGGAGCTCCTCGTTGTAGGTCGCGGTGCCATCGACCGCGAAGAAGACGGCCAGGTCGCGTGTGAAGGCTGCCCGGGCGGTGGTCTCGCAGCATAGGTGGGTCAGGACGCCGGTGACGACCACCTGCGCGGCTCCTCGCGCGCGAAGCATCGCCTCGAGCCCGGTCCCGTGGAATGCGTCGTACCGGCACTTGACAAGCTCCTCCCTCCCGGTGAGCTCGGGGACGATGACGGAACCCGGGTCGTCCGGGGAAAGGACCTCGCCCCACCAATCGCCCATCAGGCCGGCGTCCCCCGGCGTGTTGACGTGCCTCGTCCGGACGACCGGCCGTCCCGCGCGTTCGAACGCCTCCGCCAGCCGGGCTATTCCTGGGACGATGGCCGGCGCGCTGGGGACGAAGGAATGCCCCCGCCCGTCGACGAAGTACCGCTGCATGTCGATGACCAGCAACGCTGCCCGTCCGGGGTCGAACGCGATCCTGCCGTGCGGGGGGAACCGGTCGACGTAATGGCGCGCCTTCGCGGAGATGTTCCCGGGCGTGAGGAACGCCTCCTTGTGCGGGCTGGTTGGGGAGGTCATCCTGACCCGATGGGACGGTAAGATTATAACTTATCCGGTGTCGCCGGGAGGCCCCGCGCTTCGACCGCGATAGCGGCCTTCCGTCGAAGGGCCGGTCCGGCCTTACCGCCATCGGTTCAGAGCACCGACCCGCCCGCCGCGCCGTTGCGCGCCCACGCGTCCTGGTCGAGCGTGTCGTACACGCTGGCCGGGGGCTCAGATGTCGCGGCGATCCCGGGACGGCAGTCCTCTTCGCGGCCCACGACCTCGAGGATGAAGCGCTTCTTGAGTATCCAGAAACCTATCCTCACGGTCCCGCCCCTCGGGAAGGCCAGTTTCTCCTCGTGGGTCGTCACGAAGCCGTGGTCTTCCAGAAGGTAGAACAGGTTGCGCTCCTCCTGGTTGAGGCGGTAGTCGGGATAGTACGACCCGTAACCGAAAATGTTCAGCACGTACTCGGCTATCCTCTTCAGGGCTTCCTCGCTTATCTCGGTCCCCATTGTGCGACGGAGTGCGTTGAGAAGGACGTCGAAGGTGACCTCCCTGCACGTGGCCGTCATCCCGCTTTTCTCTGTTCGCATGGCTATAAATACTGATTGATAAGATTGTTACATTCGACCCCTAAATGCATCATTGGAGCCCATGGCAAGGCCCGTTCCGGCGACCGATGCCCGATCTACAGAGCCACGGTGAAAAGAGCGCCGTGCGATCGGTCAGGCCGCTACACGCGCTGTCCCGCTCCCGGGGAGGCCCGCGGCGGCGAGGACCACCTCGGCGACGTCCCTGGCCGAGGCCCCGATCAGGTCCGCGTCCCCGAGGGAGGCAAGGATGACCCGAAGGACGTCCTCCATTCGGGCATTCACCCCCTCGAGCGAGCTCTCCACCGCCTCGATCGTCTCCTCGGGGTGAAGGAAGAAGTCGCCAGTTACGCGCACGCGCGTCAGGCGACCGTCCGCGATCTCCGCCCACGCGCGCAGCATCTTGCCCCCCGTCACCTTCAGGAGCGCCATGGGCACGTCATCGCCTCCCGGTCCATTCAGGGTCGGCGAAACGTTCGCGTTGGACACGCGGGACGAGGGCGGCCTCCTCCCGGGTGAGGCCGGCGGGCTCGAGCTCGGCGCCGAGGGATCCTCCGAAGCCCTCGACGAGAGCGGCCACCACCTCGTCGCGCCGGACATGGCCCACCTGGTGGCGCACCGAGGTCACGCGGTCCTTCACCGAGGCGACCATTTTATCCCGGACCTTCTCGTCCGGCACTCTGAGCAGGGTGAACATAAGGTCGGGATCGACGTCGAGGATGACGGTCCCGTGCTGGAGGATCACGCCGCCGCGCCTCGTCTGCGCGCTGCCTGATATCTTGCGCCCGGACACGACGATGTCGTTCACCGGGCGGAAACCGGCTTCCATGCCGAGCGCGGACAGCCCATTGACGAGGCCGTCGAGGAGGACACCGTACGAGCCGAGGACATCCAGCCCATTCACAAGCGGATCGTCCACGGGGACGACGATACTGTACGTCAGGTCACCGACGGTGTCGTGGTAGACCGCGCCCCCGCCCGTGATCCGTCGGACAACGTCCACTCCGCGAGCCCTGCACTCCCCGGTGTCGACCTCCGCCTCGAGCGACTGGAAATAGCCTATCGAGATCGCGGAGGGGTTCCAGCCGTAGAGCCTCAGGGTGTTCAGCCCCGTGGAGGGGCGGAGCCGCATCACGGTCTCGTCCATCGCCATGTTCTCCGCTGCGGGCCTTTTACCGTCGAGGATGAGCCGCCATCCGGTCATGCGCCATGCCTCCCATCATCTCGACCTGCTCGGGCCTGTTGCGCCTTGCCAACTGGTCCTCTGCCGATCGCCACGCCATATGACATGATGTCCGCGCGAGCCGCGCTTACCTCCGCTTCCGTCGGCTCCCTTGGCACGTTGTATAGCGGGCCGCCGGGCGACTCGTTGTAGCAGGGCCTGTTGCATCCGGGACAGCCCGCGGTCATGATCGCCGATGTTCCGCGCGGCGTCTGCGGGATGCCCGTCAGGGTCCCGCAGACGTCGAAGGTGAAGGAGCCGAACCGGACGCCCTCCCGGAGGAGCTGAACCGCGACCTGCATGGACCTGTAACGCGCCATGGTCGGCCTCTGGAACGGGAGCCGGTCATCGAGCCGCGTGAAGGCGAACAGGGCGACCTCGGACCGCATGGCCAGCGCCCTCGCCGCCGCGCCGATGACCTCGGCATCGGTCTCCCCCACGCCGACGATGAGGTGGAGCGTCGCGGCCCCGAAGACGTCCATCGCATCCCCCAGCGCGCGCCAGTGTCCGCCGGGGCTCCCGAAACCCGGCCTCACGGCGTCGAACAGGACGTCGGAGGCTTCGTCGATGGAGATCCCGACGCGGGAGACCCCGGCCTCCCGAAGGGCTTCGAGCCCCTCCCGCGGCATGGGTGCGACGGAAACGGAGATCGGTAGGCCCGAGGCGGCTCTCAGCGAGAGGACAAGTTCGATCAGGTCGTCCCTCATCCCCGGATACGACAGCATCTGGATGCATATCCTCTCCGCGACCCCCTCGCAAGCGGCCAATGCCCCGAGGACCCGCTCCAGCGGGAAGGGCGGCCAAACGACCCGGGAGAGGAGGTCCGAGCGTGGCGCGCCGCGGGCCTGCATGCAGTACTGGCAGTCGAGCCTGCACTCGCCCCCGAGCATGAGATATAGCGTCGTCGGGGGAGCGTCCATGCGCCCCCTTTCCAGGCCGAGGAGGATCGCGGTGCCGAGCGATGCGCGCAGGTGCACGCCACCCAATCCGGAAACTGGGATATAAGCGTTCACGGGGCGTCCGGGCGAGGGCTGCGCTGACCCGCGGCCGTCCTCCGCCTGCGGCGTCCGCCATGAAGGGCGGACCTCCGCCGGTGATCGCGCAAGACGTCCCTGTACAAAGGCGCCAGGATGTCCCCGACCCCCTTGAGGCTGTATTTATCGACCACGTGCTGGCGGCCCTTGCGGCCCATCTCGCTGGCCGCGACCGGGTCCTCCATTATCGACGATATCTTCCTACCCAGGTCCAACGGGTCCATGGGGTCGGCGAGGAATCCCTCCTCCCCGTGCGTGATGACGTCACGCACGCCTGGGATATTGGAGAGCACGACCGGCTTGCCCGAGGCCATGGCCTCGAGCCCCACGATGCCGAAGGCCTCGAGGCGGGACACGGACGGGAGGACGAGGACGTCCGCCGCAGCATAGAACTGCGGGAGCTCCTCGTCCGACACATATCCCCTGAAGTGGACCTTGTCGGCAACGCCGGTCCGCCTGGCCAGGGCCTTCAGCTCCTCGGTCTTGGGCCCACTTCCGATGATGAGATGGAGGACGTCGTCGCCCGTGTGCATGGCCGAGCGGATGAAGTACTCGAGACCCTTGTGGAAGACGATTCGCCCGACGTACATAGCTACCTTTCCGCGCCCGATGCCCTCGCGCATCCTGACCGCCTCGCCGTCGATGTCCGGGCGGAACCTGTGGATGTCCACCGTGTTCGGCACGACGGTCGGTCGATAACGCCACACGTACCTGGACGTGGCAGCGTACGACCTCGTCGTGACGACCAGGCGGTCAGCCTTCGATATTGCCGAGCGCCCGAGGGTCCTCCGGTACACGCCAGTGATGAGGGGTCCGAGGCACGAGGGGATCTCGAGGTCGCAGTGGTGGGTCAGGACGACCGGTTTGCCGAGATGGAGAGAACCACGGACCGCGAAGTACTCGGTCAACGGAGGCGGCGTGTGGACGTGAACGATGTCGGCGCGTGGATCGATATCCTTCCGGATCGCGGGCGAGCAGGGGGTGGAGAAGGCCGAGAAGAGCATCCTGGACCGCCGGATCGGGACGCCCATGTGAACGTCGCTCTCGGGCAGCGCGGGGTCGTACCTGGGGGTCAGGACCTCGACCTCGTGGCCCCTGCGGATGAGCTCGATGGAGATGTCCCTCACGTGGGACTCCACCCCCCCGACGTGGGGATGGAAGAAGGGCGCCACCTGCTGTATCCACATCGGAAGCACATGGACTCGGTTGTTATTAATCTAATGTCCCGGGCGACGAGGGGATCCCTGCACGATGGCGGACGATCTCGTGAAAAGTGTGGTCGAGGACGCGATCATGCGCCGCGGCTCACGCGGGACTTGGGGCGCAGGCCCTTGTAGCCGCACTTCCTGCAGCGGACCGCGCGGACGGCGTTCCTCGCGCTGCACCGCATGCAGATCTTCTTGTTGAGCAGACGCTCTTCGGCCTCGGGGAACCTCGCCATGGGCTCAATCCGGCCCACGGTGGCCCCGTTATATAAAGGTTCCTCCGGACACGACGGGCGCCCATTCCTCGCCACGAGTTGTCATGGCGCGTCACGATGGCGCGGCCTGGCGAGGCGATATCTCCCCGACCTGCGCGACGAGCGCAGCGTCGAGCGCCTCGAGGAATTCGTCACGGTGCTCCGCCGGCACCGTGGCGCCCGCAGCGACGGGATGGCCACCGCCGGTCCCGCCGAGGCCCGCGGCGGCGGTCCCCAGCGCGGCGGCGAGGTCGAGCCCCGATGCGACCAGTGCCCTGGTCGCCCTCGCCGACACCTTCAACTCGCTCCCCGAGGAGGTCAGGGATATCGCGGCGCGCCGGGGGTCGAGGATGTAGCTCACGCCGAGGCCCGCGAGGGCGCCTCCCATGTTGGGGACGTCGTTGTCGAACCATTGGAGCCTCCGCATCGCGACGGTCCTGCCGCGGAGGTCCATGAGCCCGGCCAGCACCTTCACACGGTACTCCTTCCTCATCCGCCTGGCCTCCTTCATGGCCGACCGGTCGCCGAGGACGGCCGCCAGCCCGAGGCCGGGGTTGCCGAGGCGGCCGGTGCTGTTCACAAGGTTGGAGAGGTCCTGGCCGTCGCTCCCGAGCCTCGGGAAGACGAACTTGTCCACGAACGTGGACCTCGCGTTCTCGGCAGCGGCACCCTGCGCCAATAGGCGGAGGGTCAGGCGGCCCATCAAGGCGGTAGAGGCCACGGGTTCGGCCTCGACTTCGTGGAGGCTTGCTCCGGGATCGATGCCGAGGTCCCCGAGGAGATTGTCGACGGCTTGGCCGTCCCCGGAAAGGCCCAGGAAGAAGGGATCGTTGCTGAGGGCGATCGCCTCTCCGATCGTCTCGCCGGACAGCGGCAGGCCGCGGCCCCTGATGACGTCGCCGGCCGCCATGCCCGATGCCACTATGCCGGCGTTGACCTCCGAGAGCCCGTCCAGATGCTGACGGTCCCCTATTATGCCGCCTATCGCGAAGGGAGCTAGGTCGACGTTCCGCGGGGAGAGCGCGACAGCAACGAGGTATGCCAGGGTGGAAGCGCAGGCGTCGTGGCTGCCGTCCATGCCGTGCTTCCTCGGGTTCACGTGGACAACTCGCGGGTCCTCACCCTCGAAGACGTGATGGTCGAGGACGATCGAGCCATCGAAATGCGCCAGTTCGGGGATGGCCGACGACCCCATGTCCAGGAGGACCACGGCGTCCGAGCCGTCCCACCAGGAGGGGTCGGGGCCCCGGAGCTCCCTCAAGGGGGTCACGTGGAAACGGACGCCCTTCCTGGCGAGCGCCCTGCAGAGGATGCCGCCGGCGGACAGGCCGTCGGCGTCGTAGTGAGTGACGACCCTGACGAAATCCAGCCCGCCGAGGCGGACGGCGACGGCCGCGCACTCCTCGGCCAGCGTTGGCGCGTGACCACCTCATTCGATGAGGAGCTTCGCCTTCGCCAGGGAGTACTTCCAGTCCTCGGGCAGCACGCCGGTCGAATGGTAGTATTTCACGAGACGCCTGATCTTGGCTTCGATGAGGTTGAGGCCCCTCAGGTTGTGGAGGTCCTTCGGGTTCTTCTCGAGATGGCCGGAGAGGCTCACCGCCCTGCGCAGGAGGTCCATCAGGTCCTCCGGTATCTTCGCATGGAGCGAGTTCTCCTTGAGTATCAGGAGGATGTTCTTCCCGGTGGCGAGCTTCACGCTGGGGACGCCGTACTGGTCCCTGAGCGCAGTGCCGATCTGCGCCGCGGTGAGGCCGCCCTTCCTGAGCTCGATGACCTTGACCTCGATCTCCGTGGGGGTAAGCGGTACCCACCCGGGCTGCTCGGTCATCAAGGGCCGGTGCGAGCCGGACCTTCCCTTCCTCCTCGCGTGAATGCGTGCCATGGAAGCGCCTCTGTGGGCCTAAAAATCATGCAATATTTAAGTATGTCGCTTCAGCGCGGGCTCATGCGTGTGCTCGACGCCCCTGGGGACGGCGGGCTCCTGGACCATTTTGGCTCATTTCCGCCTGCGCTCGCTGGAGTCCTCGTCGACGTACCTCTCGAGCTGCTGCTTGTGGGCGACCAGGGCATCGAGCCTGGAGGTAAGCTCGTCGAGCGAGACGTCTGCCTCCTCGTACCCGGCGAGAACGTCCGGCCTCTTCATCGGCCGCGGCGAGACCGCCGGCACTGGTCTGGCGGCTTGACCGTCTGCCGTTGGCTTCCTCACTCGCACGGGCGCAGGCCTTGGCCTAGCCACGGGCTTCCTCGCCTGTCGCGGCCGTGAGATCGCCGGAGCCTCCGCGGGCTCCTCCTCCAGGTCTGGCTCGGAGCGCACCCTGGTCCTGACGTAGACGATGCCCATGAGCGCTATGACGAAGACGAGGACGAGGATGAAGACGATGCAGAAGGCGGATATGGAGCTGTCCTCCGTTTCTGGCTCTCCGACCCGGACCTCCATCGTCAGGGGCTCCCCGCAGACGTCGTGCTCGTCCACCGGTGTGATGGACAATTGATAGGTCCCTGGGTCACGGTATACGTGGTCAGCCTCGGGCCTGTAGGCCGTCTCGACGACGCCGTCGCCGAATGCGACTATCCATGTGATGTCGTCCCCATCGGCATCCGAGGACGCCGAGAGGTCGAGGATGAGCGGCTCATCCACCAATATCCTCGCAAGATCGTCCTGATTGGCCAGAGCGGCCACCGGCAGACTGTTCGGGTGCACGACGTAGGTCGCGCTGACCGGGATCGACGTCATGTTGTCCTCGTCCACCACCGTGAACGAGATGACGTGTGTCCCCGGCCCTAGCACCGCCGTGAAGGATTCCTCCTCGGAAATGACCCCCTCGACGCTCGAGTGCCACCTGAAGCCCGTGATCCCCTTGGAGACGAGCGAGCTACCCATGCCCTCGAACCGGATGGGCGTTCCGTAGTATGCCTCCAGCGGCTCGCCTCCAGGTCCGGGTGGATCGATGTACAGGATCTCCCCGACCGGCCTTATGACCTCCCCGCCGAGGGTGTAGAGCACGGTGTCGTGTGATCCGAACGCCAGGGCGTCCCCGAACCTCATGATGGTGGTCGTTCCGAGGGACTGGACGAGCGGGTTCCTTCCGTAGGCCTCGTAATGGATCGGCCAACCTGGCACGTCCTCGAAAGTGACGAGGTCGACCGCGTACAGCGTGCCGTTGTGCGACGAAACGATGGCCGTGTCCCCGATCATCGTCGGAGCTGTCGATGGCGGGCCGTTCAACTCGATGGTGCCCACCTCCTGGAGCATCATATCGAGCACGAGGAGGTATCCGCGGCCGTATACGTAGGGGTATTCCTCGCCGGTGTAGGCGTCGGACGGCGTCCCGGAAATGACCAACAAGCCGTTGCCTATCGCCGCAGGATCGAAGAAGGCGAGGCCCGCGTTGGCGACCTCGCGCAGCTCGAGGGCGTGATCGAAGAGGTATATCCGCCCTGGGTGACCCTCCTCGGACGGGCGTGCCATCACCACAAGGGCGCCGTCGCCGGCTGAAACGCCCATGACGTAGTCCGGGATGTCCATCGCCCCCGCAGGGACGAGCTCGTCCTGACGGGTCACCTCGAAGAGTAGGATGCCGTCCGTCAGGTTGAAGACCGGGAGGAGGATGTGATCGCCGACCGGGATGGGGCGCTGGAGCGGGAGCATGTGGATCTCCGCGTGATCGACTATCGAGCCGCCCTCGATGTCGAGAGCCCACAGTGTCCCGCTCGCCTCTGCGTTGCTGTACGATGAGAAGACCATGATGTCACCGAGGAACGTGAAGCCGTCGGCGCATATGCTCTCGTTCCCGGCATAGAAGAAAGAGCCATGGGCGGGCCATGCATCAGCCGTCCCCGTCCGGGCGTCGAGGGCGTAGACGTATCCATCGTCCGTACCGATGAAGAGGTCGTTGCCCCGAAGCGCGACGGCGCCGGAAGACGCGCTGCCCAGGTCGACCGTCCAGACCACGTCCGCGCTGTCGAGCATCTCCCCCTGGACGCCGTCCGAGAGGCCCGCTGTATCGAGCGCGAACGCGGTCCCGTTGTCGAGGACGGCGTAGATCATACCATCTCCCACGACCATGCCGGTGACGAGATGGCCGGTGAAAGGAACGACCTTCGATAGGGAGTCGCGCTCGCCGGTCATGACGAACCAGCCCCGCCCGATGTCCTCGACGTCGATCGGCTCGGGGTCGTGGTAAGAGGACCTGAGGTCCAATCCAGGCAGGGCGATGTCCTCGAGGACCGATACCGAAACGCCGTCCTGGACCTTCTCGGACCGCGTGCCGATGTCGGTCCTCACGCGGAGGGAGATCGTATGCTCGCCGGGTGAGAGGAAGCACGTTAGGGAACCGACGCTCCCGATGTGGCCGTCGATGTCGCTCCTCCAGATGTACTCGGCGACCTGGTCGCCGGACCCCAGGTCGGTCGCCTCCCCCTCGAGGAGGACGACATCCCCCTCGACAATGGACCGCGGGCTGACCCGCACTATCTCCGCCGTCGGCATCTCGTTGTCGATCGTTACACCGACCGTGACCTGGTCGCTGTACGAGAAACCCTGCCTCACGGCGGCCGTGAGGTAATACGTTCCGTTCGGGACGGACCCGGTCCTCCAAGCGTACGACCATTCGGTCCAGTTGTCCCCTTCGCCCGCCACGTCGACGGCGTCTCGCCATGTCCCATTGAGGCGGACCGAGACCGCGTCCGGCTCCGGACTGCCGTCCATCTCGAGCGTGCCTCGTATCGTGAGGATGCCCTCCACGTGCGCTCCGTCGGAAGGGTCCTCGATGTCGAGGGTGTAAGCGGCACCGGCGAGGCCGGGGAGAACGAGGACGGCAGCGGCCACAAGGAGAAGGGGAATGGCCGAACGAAGGGCTTCTGGACCTCCACCGCGCGTCATTGGCTCACCACCGGATATTGAACGCACCGGTATATATAAAGGATTTGGGAGGATGGATGATGATGAGCGGGGCCATACCGGGGCGGGGCGCTTGGTGAAACAAGCACCCTCTTTGGTGGTCAGTGGAATACAGTTATATATATATCAAGGCATCGAAGAACGATGAAGGTAAAATACCTCGCCCTTCTCCTGGCGATGATCGTTGTGGCGGGAACCATCCCTTTCCTTCCGATATACGAGAACCGGAGCACGATGCAGATCGAACCGGGTCAGGGCGGGGAGGACGAGATGCTCCCATACGTCGACACCGACCATGACGGGATGCACGACGTCTGGGAATCGAAGTACGGGCTCGACTGGGAGAACCCGCTCGACCGCGACGTGGACATGGACCGGGACGGCTGGGATGCCGACATGAACGGGAACGTGAGCGATGACGAGGCTTATACGAACTACGAGGAGTTCCTCCACGACACGGACCCCGCGGATCCCGATACGGACAGGGACGGCATGATCGACAGCTGGGAGGTCGTCCAGGATTCGATATGGGATGAGCCTCTCCCTGCCTGGTCGATCGCGGAGAACCTGTCGATCGACCGGGACCTCGTCAGGCAACTCGCCCTCGCGGGCTTCCCGACACTCGCGTCGATCGAGGCCGGCGCCAGATCGGGCGTCATAGAGCCGTTCATCGAGAACGTCACGACAACGGCAGCCCTGCTGGACACGCTCGAAGACATAAGGATCGACCCCGGACGCCCCGACGGCGACAGGGACGCGGACTCCGACGGCCTGGAGAACCTGGACGAGTACCGGCTCGGGACAGATCCGAGAGATCGCGACACCGACGGGGATGGCCTGCTAGACGGCGCCGAGGTCCCGGGGGGGACCGACCCCAGGGCCAGGGACAGCGACGGCGACGGGATGTGGGATGGCTGGGAGGTGGAGCACGGGCTCGATCCGCTCGCCGACGACGCCGACATCGACTCGGATGCCGACGGGTTCGACGTCGACCGCAACGGCACGCTTGACGACTGGGAGGTTTTCACGAACCTGCTCGAATGGACCATCGGGACGGACCCGTTGGACCCCGATACCGACGAGGACGGAATGCTCGACGGATGGGAGCACCTGCTCGGCCTCGACCCGACCTCGCCATCCGACCTTGACGGCGACCCGGACAGCGACAACCTCACGAACGGCGACGAGTTCACGAACCCGGTGGACACCGACGGTGTGGCATGGTCGTATCCCAACGACCCGGACACGGACGAGGACGGGATCCTCGATGGGTTCGAGATCAACGAGATCCTGACCGACCCGACGGACGACGACACCGATGACGACGGGATGCCGGACGGCTGGGAGTTCGAGTACGCGCTCGACCCGGTCAGCTCCGGCGACGTTACCTCGGACGGGGACAACGACTCGTTCGACGCCGACGGTTCCGGGACGATCGAGCCCGGCGAGCTCTACGGAGCGCTGGACGAGTACCTCGGCGGCACATCCCCCGAGGCCCGCGACAAGGACATCGATGGCCGCCCGGACGGGTGGGATACCGACGGCGACGGCATGCCCGACGGCTGGGAGGTCTTCTGGGGCCTGGACCCACGTAACATGTCGGACATGGACCTGGACCCGGATGCGGACGGCATCGACCTCGACGGGGACGGCCTCATCGACCTCAACTTCACGCACGTCGACGAATACTGGGCCGGAACGCACCCGTTCCTCAACGATACCGATGGCGACCTCATGCACGACGGCTGGGAAGCCCACTGGGGCCTGGACCCGCTCCTGGACGACTCCGAGTGGGACCTCGACAACGACACCTACGACGTGACGGGGGACGGCAACCTGTCGAAGCGCGAGGTGCTCACGAACATGGAGGAGTGGCTCGCGGGCAGTTCGCCCGCCCTGAACGACACCGACGCCGATGGGCTTCCGGACGTGTGGGAGGTCTTCTACGACTTCGATCCGGCCGTGCACAGCGCTGACGAGGACCCCGACATGGACGGTTACGACTTCGACGGCGACGGCGCCATCGACGCCGACGAGACGTTCACCAACATCGAGGAGTTCCTGAACAGCACCAGACCGGACGTCAACGACACGGACGGGGACGGCCTCATCGACGGATGGGAGGTCCACTACGGCTTCGATCCGCTCAACCCGACGGACGGCGCGGGCGACCCCGACGGCGACGGTTGGGACCTCGACAGGAGCGGCACCATCGAGGCGCGCGAGAACTTCACGAACATGATGGAGTACCGGAACGGAACGAGGATCGACCACAACGACACCGACGGGGACGGCATGCTGGACGGGTGGGAGGCCTTCTTCGGCCTCGACCCGTTGCGCAACGACACCCAGGAGGACCCTGACCTCGACGGCCTCGTCAACATCGATGAGTTCCGCAATCCCCCGGCCGGCGACGCCGACGGTTGGCTCTGGACCGACCCCTCGGAGTCCGATACCGATGGCGACGGGATCCCCGACGGGGAGGAGGTTGTCACCGGGACGGACACCTTCGTCACCGACCCGACGGACCCTGACACCGACGGGGACGGCATGCCCGAGGATTGGGAGCTGTACTGGTCCAACCTCAGCTTCGATCCGACGGACCCGTCCGATGCCGGCGCCGACTGGGACGACGACGGATACGACGTCGACGGCAACGGCACCATCGATCCGTGGGAGATCTTCACGAACCTCATGGAGTACCTAAACGGAAGCTCACCCGGGGATGACGACACCGATGGCGACGACATGCTGGACGGCTGGGAGGCCTTCAACGGGATGGACCCGACCGACCCCGTCGACGGGACCTACGACAACGACGAGGACGGCTTCGACTACGACAGGAGCGGCGACATCGATCCCTGGGAGAAGTACACGAACACAATGGAGTTCCTGAACGGCACCCGGCCCAACGACATGGACACGGACGACGACGGCGTCTTCGACGGGTGGGAGGTCCACTGGGGCTTCGATCCGCTCGGAAACGACACGATGGCCGACACCGATCCCTCTCGTGGGCGGCTCAAGGTCAAGGAGGCCGCGCAGGGCACGGGCCCCGACCCTGGCCCGGACGACATCGTCGCCCCGCTGAGCGACGGCTCATACGCGGACGTCATCGACGCCGACGGCGCAAACGCATCGAGCCACGCCAGCGGGAAGGTCCACCAGAAGTACCGGGTCCGATGGTCGATCCCGGTCGACCCGCAGGAGAACGACTGCGTCAACAACCTCACCTACTCGGTCGGCTTCACCGTCCGCGTTCTGGCCGGCGGCACCGGGGGCTTGACTGTCAAACTATACAATTATACGAGCGCGGATTGGGAGCTGATCTCGCTGTGCGACGGCGACGTTTCCTATTCCGGAGGGCAGTACTCCGGAGAGCTCGCGTGGGAGAACAGGACGGTAATGAGGACGGTGTCCCACTACCTCGATGAGAACGACGACGCCCTCGTCCTTCTGTCCGCGGTGGTGTCGTCACCAAACGGCGCGATCATCGCCGATCACCTCGACGTCAGCGTCGATTACGTCGGCGATGGCATGCCGATGTGGGAGGAGTTCACGTTCGGCGCCGACCCGATGGACTGGGATTCGGACGACGACGGCATCCCCGACGGCGCCGAGGTGTGAGCCTTTTTTCCACGGATACCCTGGTCGCGGACCGTGCCAGAGGGGGAGGCACCATCGCATCGATATGGGACGTTTCGCGTGGAAATGCTAGATTTTCGACATTTTCTTTAAGAGTGCTCCGCCCGTTCGCGTAATTAAGCGAAAAAACGCGAGAAGTATTTAAAGGAACGGTGGAAATAAGGAAAAACATATATAGACGCTGGCGGATTAGTGCCGGGATGGGATGACGGATGCGCCGTCCTTATACGACAGTCGAGGTGTGACCCTTGCATTTGCGTGAGATCCAGCTCGAGAACTTCAAGTCCTTCGGCCACAAGCTGACGATCCCCTTCCTGGAGGGTTTCACCGCGATCACGGGGCCCAACGGGAGCGGTAAATCCAACATCGCCGACGCGATAATGTTCGTCCTCGGCCCGAAGAGCCCGAAGGCGATCCGCGCCGGTAAGTTGACCGACCTCATCTTCAACGGCGGGAAGGGCGGCCGCCCGGAGAAGTACTGCAAGGTGTCCCTGGTATTCGATAACGAGGACCGCCTGATACCGATCGATTCCAACGAGGTGAAGCTGACGCGCCTTGTGAAGATCTCACCGTCGAACAAGGACGCGTCCCTGAGCTACTTCTACGTCAACGGCAAGCCGTCCTCGCTTGGCGAGTTCAACGACCTGCTGGCGAACGCGAAGATATCCGCCGACGGGTACAACTTCGTCATGCAGGGGGACATCAACGCGATAACGAGGATGTCCTCGCTCGAGAGGCGGAGGATACTCGAGGACGTCGCCGGCATAACGAGGTTCGACAGGGACATCGAGCTGAGCACCAGGAAGAGGATCGATGCCGAGGAGAACCTCAAGATGATAGAGCTCACGCTCAACGAGATACGCACCGAGATCAAGCGCCTCGGGCGCGACAGGGAGGCCGCCCTGAAGTACATGGAGTTCAAGCAGCGCCTGGAGCACGCCAAGGCACTCATGGCACACAAGAAGCGGGACATGATCGAGAGGGAGATCGCCGCCGTAAGGGAACAGATATCCGCGTACGAGCAGGAGCTCGAGGACGCACGCAAGCGCAAGGCGGAGCTCGGACAGACCCTCGAGGAGGTCAATGCCGACCTCGAGAAGGTGGAGGAGGAGATAGTCGAGAAGGGCGGTGACGAGGCCCGGGAGCTGAAGACCAGGATCGACGAGGCTCGCCTGGAGATCGCCCGGACCAAGGACGTCATCCTCTCGTGGAAGGACCGGGCCCGCGAGATCAAGGGCGCCAGGTCCGAGGTCGCCAACGACCTGAAGGCGATCAGGGCGGACCTGAAGGCGATGGAGAAGGAGGCGCGGACGGTCCGCGACGATCTGGACCGGGAGTCGAAGGCACTTGAGGCGAAGAAGGAAGAGCACGACGCGTTCCAGAAGCGCCTCGCCGAGTCGGACTCGGACATCGCCAAGCACCAGAAGCACCTCATCGCGATCAACAGGAAGATGGAGGAGGCGCGGGACGCCATCAAGGAGGCCACCCTCGAGGTGGAGCGCCTCAGCGAGCGCCGGCAGATGAAGCTCAAGGCGCTGGCAGAGGCCGAGGAGCGGATGCGCGTCGTCGACACGACAGCGAAGGACGCCGGGTGGAGGCTGAAGGAGCTCCGCGAGAGCATGGGAACGACCGACAGGGACGTCGACGATGTCCGGAAGCGCGTGTACACGCTCAAGAAGGAGGAGACCAAGCTCTACGAGCAGGTCGAGAAGGCCCAGACCACCGTCCGCGGGCTCGAGCGCGAGTACACCAAGGTCAATACCGTGAAGGAGTACGCCCAGAGCAAGCAGACGGCGGTGGACGCCCTTCTGCAGGCCCGCGACGTGGGGACGCTCAAGGGCATCCACGGGAGCGTGTCCGAGCTCGCCAAGGTCGACGAGGAGTACGAGACCGCACTCGCCATAGCCGCTGGGAGCAGGATGCACGCCGTCATCGTCGACGACGATAACTCCGCCGCGGAGGGCATCGCCTACCTAAAGAAGAACAAGCTGGGCAGGGTGGCCTTCCTCCCGCTCAACAAGATGCTCCCGTCGAAGCCGCAGGGGCAGTCGCTCCTTGCCGCCCGGGACCCGGGCGCCGTGGACCTCGCCATCAACCTCGTCACGTTCTCGGACGAGTACACGCAAGCGTTCCAGTGGGTGTTCGGGTCCACGGTCGTTGTCAAGGACCTCAAGGTCGCCCGCAAGCTGATGGGCGGCGTCAGGCTCGTCACCCTCGAGGGAGAGCTCATCGAGGCCAGCGGGGCCATGATCGGCGGCACCGTGAAGAACACCGCCAAGTTCGGCAGCACCCGCGCCCAGGAGGTGGACGACGTCGCCGAGCGCCTTCGCAAGGAGTCCGCCGACCTGGAGGCCCTCCAGGGGCGGCTCACGGTGGTGCGCGGCGAGCTGCAGACGCACGAACGCGCCCTCCGCGAGTCGGCGGTCAACGACGAGGACCTCCGCCTCGCCAAGGAGCTCGAGATCGAGGTGGAGCGCGCCAAGACGGACGCCGGCAGGCTGTCGAAGGAGATCGCGAGCCTTCAGAAGGAGGTCGCCGCGGCCGAGGCCGCCCTCGGGAAGGGGCAGGTCGCGGTGGTCCGCAGCCAGGAGGTCGTCGAGAAGCTCGACGCTGAGCGGAAGGAGACCCATGAAGCCCTCGTCAGCTCAACGCCGGACGAGGTGGTCGCCAGCCTGAGGAAGCTCGAGAGCGAGATGAACGACCTCGCCGACGCGTGTCGGGAGCTGGCCTCCAGGGAGGCCACGGTCCGCACCCGCATGGAGCTCGTGCGCGAGAGGGAGGAGGAGCTCGACGGGCGCCTCGCCACGATGGACAGGGAAATGGAGGAGGGCGCCGCCGGCGCGGAGAAGGCGTCCGAGCGCCTTGCCGGCCTGGATAGCGACCTCAAGGTCCTCCTCGAGGTCGAGACGAACATCGCCAAGGAGATGAAGGACCTCCACGGGATGCGCGACCGCACCTACGAGCGCAAGGTCGGCCTCGAGAAGGAGATCGACGGGCTGGACGGCCAGCTCGAGACCAAGGACGACCTGCTGATCGGGCTCAGGACCAACGCTTCCTCCCTGTCGGGACAGCTGGAGGAGGCCACGGAGGAGGCGAAACGCTATGACATCCCCCTGCCGGAGACCCTGCCGACCCTCGACGAGCTGAGGAAGGAGATCGGCGAGTGCGAGGCGAGGATGCGCTCCCTCGAGCCGGTCAACATGCGCGCGGTCGAGGACTACGAGATCTACGACGCACGGCGCAGGGAGATCGAGGCCGAGTTCGAGCGGCTCCAGGAGCAGCGCGAACACCTCATCAAGGTCGTGGAGGAGCTCATCGGGAAGAAGAAGGCGGGCCTGCTCGAGGTGTTCGAGGAGGTCGACCGGAACTTCGCCAGGATATACAAGGAGCTCTCGCTCGGAGGCGAGGGGTGCCTCGAGCTCGAGGACCAGAAGAACCCGTTCGAGGGGGGCCTTGCCATCGTGGCGAAGCCGCCGAACAAGACCATCAAGAAGCTCGTCCAGCTGTCCGGCGGCGAGAAGTCGCTGACCGCGCTTGCGCTCATCTTCGCGATCCAGGAGTACGACCCCTCGCCGTTCTACCTCCTCGACGAGGTCGACATGTTCCTCGACGCCGTCAACGCGGAGCGCGTGGCCAAGCGGGTCGCGGGGAACGCCGACAGGGCCCAGTTCATCGTGATAACCCTCAGGAAGGTCACCCTTGGACATGCAGACCACGCCTACGGCGTCACCATGGGCGAGCGCGCCACCTCGGAGGTCATCGGCAACGTCAACGTGTCGCAGGTCGGCGAGAAGGGCGAGATCCTCACGAGCCAGCGGGCTTCATCTGCGTCCCGCGAGGAGACCGGCGGTGATGCGATTGCTTGACGACATCGTCAGGCATCTCATCATCCACGAGGCCATGCTCGACGAGGAGGACGGCTCGGTCCACAGGTACAGGGAGATCCTCCAGGAGACCACGGAGGGGCGCTACCTGTCGATAACGGACCCCGTCGACCGCACCATCAGCCTCGTCTTCTCGCTCGTCCTCGAGAACCAGCTGGACCCTTGGGACATCGACCTGATCCAGTTCTGCAGGCTCTACCTCGAGAAGGTCAGGCAGGAGGAGATCGTCGACCTCGTGAGCGGCGGGCGGATCCTCCTGATGGCCTGGAACATCCTGAAGTTGCAGACGGAGGATGCCCTCGCAAGGGCGGCCCCGCCCGAGATCGACCACGACACCGACGACTGGACCATGGAGGTCGACCTCTTCGCGCACGAGGTCGACTTCGAGTACACCATGAACGTCAAGAAGGGGCGCGACCCCCCGATCCATCCGAGGGTCTTCAGAAAGGGCGAGCGCCCGGTCACCCTCGTGGAGCTCATCGACGCCTTCACGGAGGCCACCGAGGAGGCGCAGCGCCACGTCAAGGCCTTCGAGAGCCGGCGGGCGAGGATGGCCAAGCTCCAGCAGATGAGGGAGCGCAGCGTCCGCAAGATGATCCACAAGGAGGACCTCGTCGAGGACATCGGCCGGGTCTGGACCCGCATCTGCGCCCTCAACGGCGAGCCGATCCCGATAACCGACCTGACGGCCGAGGACGACTACATCCTCGTCTTCATGGCGATCCTCTTCCTCAGCAACGACGGGAAGATCAAGATACTGCAAAAGGATTTCCCGTACGGCATGATCTACGTGAAGAACCTCAAGGTCGGAGAGGCCAAGCCGCAGGAGAAGGGGGCAGCGGAGGCGTGAAGTTCCCACGTCGCCGCTGAAAAGTGTCAATTTTCATGAAGTGCGGACGGCTTGCATGATGTCCATCCGGCTCAGGCGTTATTTGCGCTGAAAAAGGAGGGGGGCGTCGGCCATCGTCAGCGGAGCGATATCTCGATGTGAACGTCATCGGGAAGCTGTATCCGCATCAACTGCCTGAGCGCCCTCTCGTCCGCATTGAGGTCGATGAGGCGCTTGTGCACCCTCATCTCCCATCGCTCGTATGTCTCCGATCCCTCGCCGTCCGGGCTCTTCCTGATCGGCACGACCATCCGCTTCGTCGGGAGGGGTATCGGGCCCTTCATCCCGACCCCCGTCCTCTCGGAGATCGTCTTGATCTGCTGGCAGACCTGGTCCACGTGCTGGGTCTTCAATCCGACCAGGGTGATCCGGGCGACGGCGGTCACGGCATCAACCTTCGCGCTTCTCGACGTCGATGACCATGCCCGCCGCGACGGTCATGCCCATGTCGCGGATGGCGAAACGCCCGAGCTGCGGGAACTCCGAGGCCTTCTCGATCACCATCGGCATCGTCGGCCGGATCTTGACGACCGCGATGTCCCCGGTCTTCAGGAGCTTCGGGTTCGGGTCGTCCTTCTTCGGCTGGCCCGTCCGCGGGTCGAGCTTCTGCTGGATCTCCTCTATCATGCACGCCGTCTGGGACGTGTGGCAGTGGAACACCGGGGTGTATCCCTCCGTCACGACGCTCGGGTGCTGGATGATCGCGATCCTCGCCGTGAAGGTCCTTGCCACCGAGGGGGGTTTGTCCACCGGGCCGGCTACGTCGCCGCGCCTGATGTCCTTCTTTCCGATGCCCCGGCAGTTGAACCCGACGTTGTCGCCGGGGACCGCCTGGGGGACCACCTCGTGGTGCATCTCGATCGTCTTGACCTCACCGACCTTGTTCGCCGGCATGAAGATGACGGACTGTCCGGGCTTCAGGATGCCGGTCTCGATGCGTCCGACTGGGACGGCGCCGATGCCCGTGATGTTGTAGACGTCCTGGACGGGCAGGCGCAGAGGGAGGGTGGTGGGTTTCTCTGGTATCTTCAGGCCATTGAGCGCTTCGAGGAGCGTCGGTCCCTTCCACCAGGAGAGGTTGGCGCTCTTCTTGAACGCGTTGTCGCCCTTGTACCCGCTGACCGGGAGGAAGGGGATCTCGTCGACCTTGTAACCGACAGTCTTCAGTAGATTGCTGACCTCGGCCTTGACCTCCTTGTACCTGGCCTCTAGGAAGGGGGGCTTCGTCGCGTCCATCTTGTTGATCGCGATGATGATCTGCGCGACGCCGAGGGTCTTTGCCAGGAAGATGTGCTCCTTGGTCTGGGCCTGGACGCCTTCCGGGGCCGCCACGACGATGACCGCAGCGTCGGCCTGGGACGTCCCGGTGATCATGTTCTTCACGAAGTCCCTGTGGCCTGGCGCGTCGATGATCGTGAAGTAGTACTTGTCCGTATCGAACCTCTTGTGGGCGACATCGATGGTCAGCCCGCGCTCGCGTTCCTCCTTCAGCGCATCCATGACGTATGCGAACTCGAAGGTCGCCTTGCCCTTCTCGTCCGCCTCCTTCTTGAGCTGCTCTATGATGTGGGGTTCGATCGTCCCACTGTCGAGTAGCATCCGGCCGACGAGGGTGGATTTCCCATGGTCGACGTGCCCGATGAAGACCAGATTCATATGCTCCTTTGCTGCCATATCACTGCCTCCAGACGTTTGACTGCTATCAGCGCACTCACCAACGCACAGACCTATTAAAACCTTTGGGATAAAGCGCCCTTTTACAGGGCCAAAGGAGGATTTCCCGGCATTGATCCCCGTCCGGGGGATCCGATGGTCAGGGCCGCCAGCGCCCATCGGGACCCGATGTCCCGTGCGCCGGAGGTCCCACCGGGACCGCTCGGGTCCCTGCCGAATTGGATCCCTCCGATCAGGGTCTACCGACATGACCATTCGGTCGCACACACCCATCAAGGATCGACGCGCTATATGGCCCCTATATAGCACGGCCCCGTGATATATCCATTCATTTACATAAACATTATATAGAGAAATCGGCGATAAGGCCTCCCCATGAGGGGATGTCCGTGATGAACACCTACGGTGCTCTCTCGAAGGAGGAGCCCACTGGGTCCCATGTCGCCCCGGAGGACGATGCGCAGGTCAGCGCGACCGAGGTCGACCTCGACGACGCGGGACTCTACATAAACAGGGAGCTCAGCTGGCTCGCGATGAACGAGAGGATCCTGGAGGAGGCGCTCGACGCGAGCCATCCACTCCTCGAGAGGATCAAGTTCATCGCCATATGCGGCAGCAACCTCGATGAGTTCTTCATGGTCAGGGTGGCCGGCCTCGTCAAGCAGCTCATGAAGGGGACGGTCAAGAACCCGCCGGACGGGATGACACCGCTCGAGCAGCTCAATGCGATCAGGGCGAGGTGCCTCGGCCTGCTCGAGCGATACGAGCACTGCTGGAGGGACGAGCTACTTCCCGCCCTGACCCGCTCGGGCATACACATCCACGCGATGTCGGACCTTTCCGAGCCGCAGGCGGAACAGCTTCGGAGGCATTTCGAGGTGCACATCTTCCCGGCCCTGACTCCGATGGCCATGGACATCGCACGGCCCTTCCCGTTCATCTCCAACCTGAGCCTCAACCTCGCCATCATCGTCAAGGACGATCGCGGTAAGGAGAGGTATGCGCGGTTAAAGGTGCCCACCGGGCAATTCCCCCGTCTCGTGCCGGTCCCGGCCGGACCATTCGAGAGGGGCGACGAGGAGGACGACCGTGGCGAGATGCACTTCGTCCTCCTGGAGGACCTCGTCGCCTCCAACCTCGACATGCTCTTCCCGGGCATGACCATCGTCGCGACCCATCCGTTCAGGATCACCAGGAACGCCGAGATCGAGATAGCGCTGGACCAGTCGTCGGACCTGCTCTCCGCTGTCGAGGAGGGGGTCGACACGCGCAAGTTCGGCTGTCCCGTAAGGCTCCAGATCGACGGTTCGATGCCCCAGCACCTCGCGGACATCTTTGCGACGAACCTCAGCATCACGGCGGACCGGGTGTACCGGTTCGATGGGCTCCTCGGCCTCGCGGACCTCTGGGAGATGCTGTCCATCGACAGACCGGACCTCAAGGACAGGCCCTTCCTCCCGCACACGCCGCCGGAGCTCGACGAGGACCGCGACATCTTCGCGGCCGTCAGGAAAAGGGATTGGGTCCTCTACCACCCGTACGATAGCTTCGGCATCACTGTGAACCTCCTCCGACAGGCGGCCAGGGACCCGGATGTCCTCGCCATAAAGACGACGCTGTACAGGATAGACAAGCGCTCTCCGATCGTGGATGCCCTTATGGAGGCCCGCCACAACGGCAAGTCGGTCACCGCGCTCATCGAGCTGAAGGCGAAGTTCGACGAGGAGTCCAACATCGAGTGGTCGCGTGCACTCGAGCATGCCGGCGTCCACGTCGTCTACGGGCACGTTGACCTCAAGATCCACTCCAAGCTCCTCCTCATAGTGAGGCGCGAGGGGGACGACATCGTCGAATACTGCATGCTCAGCTCGGGCAACTTCAACTCCGTCACGGCGCGGATATACGGGGACATCGCCTACCTCACGTCCGACCGCGAGATCGGGGCGGACGTGGTGGACCTGTTCAACACCCTGACCGGATACTCCGCAAAGGCGGCGTACCGGAGGCTGCTCGTCGCGCCGCATACCCTGGGCACTGGCATGCTCTCGCGGATCGAGAGGGAGATAGAGAACCAGAGGCGGCACGGGAACGGATACATCGCGTTCAAGTGCAATGGGCTCCTCGAGCCAGACATAATCAAAGCCCTTTACAGGGCCTCGATGGCGGGGGTGAGGGTGGCGCTGAACGTCCGGAACCTGTGCGCCCTGAGGCCGGGGGCCGAAGGCGTCAGCGAGAATATCGTCGAGACCTCCATCGTGGGGCGGTTCCTCGAGCACGCACGCATCTATTACTTCGAGAACAACGGCGACCCGGAAGTGCTCCTCGGGAGCTCCGACCTCATGCCCAGGAACCTGTACCGCAGGGTCGAGGTCCTCTTCCCGGTCCCCGACCTCTCGCTTAGGAGGAACATCGTGGAGTGGATGCTGGAACCTTCGTTCGACGACAACGTCAAATCCCGTTTCCTCACGCCCGATGGGACCTACGTCAGGGTCGCGAGGGAGAAGGGGGACGAGCCGTTGAACTACCAGGGGTTCCTCATCGAGCATCGCGGTGCGTGGCATGTCCTCTGAGGCGGGACCCGCCGCTGGGACCGGTTATTGTGCCTTCGGCGCGCGGACCCTCCTGCGGCTCGTCGAGGCGCTGGACGAACAGGCAAGTGGAGCCAGGAGGGGAGGGGACGTCGAGTTCGTTCACAGGACGCGCGTTGCCACCCGCCGGACGAGGGGGGCACTGACGATCTTCCGGGACTGTTTCCGCGAGGAGTTGTACGGGCATTGGCGCGATGAGGTGCGCGAGGTGACCGCTGCCATGGGCAGGGCCCGCGATCTCGATGTACAGATCATCTTCCTCGAGAAGTATGCGGCCAGCCTCAGGGGAAAGAGGGCGAGGGCAGCGATGTCGAGGGTCGTCGAGAGGCACCACGGCCTCAGGGAGGCGGCCCAGGTCGACGTCGTGGCTGCGGTGGACCGGCTTGCTGGTTCCGGCGTCGTCGGTAGCATCCGGGACACCTGCACGATGATGACCGCTGACGCGGGCAATTCCCACGAGGCCTCGGCGAGCGTGTACCGCGGGGCTTGCGAGCACATCGCTCGCCGGGTGGAAGGGCTCCTGGACCTGGAGGGTTGCGTGGAGGACCCGGACGCCTGGACCGAGCACCACAGGATGAGGATAGCGGCGAAGAGATTACGTTACGCGCTCGAGATCTTCGAGCCCCTCTACGGCGAGACGGGCGCGGTTTGGGTGCCGACCCTGAAGGGCCTTCAGGACGTCCTCGGGGAGATGCACGATTGCGACGTATGGACCATGGAGATACCGGCCATAAGGAAGGAGATGGTCGACAGCATCCAGGCGGGCAGCGACGCGGACCATGTCGCCACGGAGGTCGGGGCCGTTCTCGACAGGCTCGCCACGGACATCGCGAAGAGGCGCGCGAGGCTCCACGGCGAGCTCGGCAAGGCTTGGCGGAGCCTCCGCGAGGGCGGTTTCTTCGAGGGGGTCGTGGAGGAGGCGGTCACGCGCTTCATCGAAAGCCGAACGGGAGGTCGGATCGCGCTCATCGGGGACGTGCACGGTAACGTCCCTGCACTGGAGGCCGTCCTCGACGATGCCAGGGAGCGGGGGGCGACGGCCATCATCGACACCGGCGACAGCGTCGGCTTCGGGCCAGACCCGCGCGGCGTCATCGAGCGCCTTGCCTGCGACGGGGTGCTCTCCATCGCCGGGAACTACGATCTCGAGGTCCTGGAGTGGAGGCGGGACCGCCCCTTCGTCGAAGGGCTCAAGGGCGAATCCCTGATGTTCACGGGGCGACAGGTCGGCGGGAGGGGTGCGGCGTTCCTCCGTGCCAGGCCGAGGGCGGTCCGTTTCAGGTTCGGCGGAAGGCGTTTCCTCGTCGTCCACGGGAGCCCCGCATCGATCGACGAGAAGGTCGGAATGGACACGCCGGACGAGCACCTGAGAGTGCTCGCCGGGATCGCCGATGCCGATGCCGTGGTGGTCGGCCACACACACGCCCAGATGGACAGATGCGTGTCTGGGGTCCACTTCGTCAATCCGGGGAGCGTGGGGAGACCTGACGACGGCGATTCAAGGGCGGGATACGCGATCGTCACCTCGGAACCTTTCGGCGTCGAGCACCTCAGGGTCGAATACGATGTAAGTTCGGTTGCCGATGCCACACGTAAGGCGGGCCTCCCCGAGGAGTTCGCCCAGATGTTCCTCCAGGGGAGGGCAATCGGCGACGTGGACATGGCCAATGTGCGGCTGATCGAGAAGGTCGCGGACCGTGCCGGGAGGGCTGCCATTCTCGAGGCGGTCAGAGCGGTCGCGGCAAGGTACGACCCCGATCCAGGCCACACCGAGCAGGTGCGGCGGCTCGCGCTGAGGCTGTTCGACGGCACCAGGAGGCTCCATCGCCTCAGCGGGGAGGACCGCCTCTGGCTCGAGTGCGCGGCGATCCTTCATGACACCGGGTGGGCCATCGGTGCGAAGGGCCATCACAAGGCGTCGATGAGGATCATCCTGAACGAGCTCGAACTCCCCTTCACCACGAGAGAGCGGCTCGTCGTCGCGAACGTCGCACGCTATCATCGGAAGGCCCACCCCGAAGAGTGGCACCACGCACACAATCAGCTCGACGTGCCGACAAGAGGGCGGGTGGACCGGGCCGCGGCGTTACTGAGGCTCGCGGACGGGCTCGACGCTTCCCACGGGGCGATCGTTGAGCGCCTCAGCGTTCGGTCCACCACCGACCGCGTTTCGATAAGGTGCTTCGTGAAGGCGGACCCATCGCTCGAGAGGGACATGCTGCCCGTGAAGGTCAGCCTGTTCGAGGAGGTCTTCGGCAGGAAGGTGAGCGTCGCCTTCATCGGGTCGGGGAGCTAGAGAGCGCGCTCGATGTCCCCGGTGATCTTCTCCAGCGTCCTTATCCGCGAGAACATCTTCGAGTTGGATTCGATGATCGTCCATGGCGCATACTTGGTGTCCGTGAACCGCAGCATATCCTCGATGGCTTCCTCGTAGAGGCCCCACTTCTCCCGGTTCCTCCAATCATCTTCCGTTATCTTCCATCGCTTGTGCGGGATGTTCTCCCGCTCCCGGAAGCGTTCGAGCTGTGTCTCCTTGTCGATGTGAAGGAAGAACTTGATGAGCACCATCCCGTCGTCGGTCCACTGCTGCTCCATCTCGTTGATCTCGTGGTAGGCCCGCCTCCACTCGTCCTCCCTGCAGTAGCCCTCGATACGTTCGACGAGGACCCTGCCGTACCATGACCTATCGAATATCGCGATACGCCCAGCGGGCGGGAGCTCCCTCCAGAACCGCCACAGATGATGGTGCGCGAGCTCCTCGTCTGTCGGCACGATGATCGGTATCACCTTGTAGCTCCGCGGATCGAGCCTCTGGACGAGCCGCTTTATGTTGCCGCCCTTCCCGGCAGCATCCCATCCGGAGTACATGATGGAGACGGGGATCTGGGCGAGCTTGACATCGTTGGAGAGTTCGACGAGCTTCTCCTGGCAGGCCTTCAGCCGCCGATCGTACTCCTCCTCATCCATGGTCAGGGAAAGGTCGACCCTGGGGAGCACCTGCTGCGGTTTACCATTCTTCTTGCCACGCGTGGGAGCGGCCCTGCTCCCCGCGACCGGTGCGTCCGACGAGGAGATGCCCTTCTCGAGCGATTCGATCACCGTTTCGAAGATGCGCACATTCGCCGTCCTCTCGTCGTGCGAGGGGACGATGTGCCATGTGCAAGGCCTCGTATCCGTCTTCTCCAGCATGTCCTCGATGGCCTCGAGGTAGTCGTCGTAGTGCTTGTGGTGCTTCCATTCCTGCTGGATGAGCCGCCATGCGCTCGTCGTCCTGCGCCGAAGCTTCCTGAGGCGCTTCTCCTGGACCTCCTCGGTCACGTGGAGGAAGAACTTGATCAGGACGTTGCCGTCGTCCACGAGGTTCCTCTCGAAGGAGTTGATATGGCCATATGCCCTCATCCATCTCTCCTCATCCACCAGGTGGTCCACGCGCTCCTCCATGACCCGGTAGTACCAGCTCTTGTCGAAGATGGCGATCCGCCCGCGTGAGGGGGTCTTCGTCCAGAAGCGCCACAGCCACGGCCTGGCGGATTCCTCCGCGGTTGGGGCGGTGATGGGGTGCACCGTGAAGATGCGCGGGTCCATGGCGAGAAGGAGGCGATTGATCATCGTCGCCTTGCCAGAAGCGTCCCACCCCTCGAAGACGATGATCACCGGGATTCCGGCATCCTTTGTCCGGCGATGCAGCTCTGCGACCTTGATCTCGAGGGCGTCGATGAGCGCACGGTACTCCTCAGGGTCAACGGTCCTCTTGAAATCGATGTCCTCGAGCATCCGGCTCGCTCCAGGTCTCCCCTCGGGAAACGGCTCGACAGCGCTCCGATGGTTCATAAGCCTTGGGACGATCGACGTTGTCAGGGGACCCGTCGTTGCGAAGGGTTAAATTCCGGGCGACGAATCCACGTCCATGCGCGAGACCGAGGTGAAGGTCCTCGAGATCGACAGGGAACGGGTCATCGCGACCCTCGATCGCCTGGGGGCGGAGCTGATCTTCGACGGCATGATGAGGGCGGTCTTCCTCGACTTCCCGGGTCGGTCCATCATCAACGCCGGGAACCTCCTCCGGGTGAGGGCGGAGGGGAACAGGAGCGTGATGACGTTCAAGGGCTTCGTCGGCAGGCGCGGGGCGAAGGTGATGGACGAGCTCGAGGTCGAGGTCTCCGACCATGCCACCGCGGTGGCGATCCTCGAGGGCATCGGTCTGGAGGTCATCGAGGAGATGGAGAAACAGAGGACGAGTTACAGCCTCAAGGGTGCCCACGTCGACATCGACAGGTACGTAGGGCTGCACGCCCACATCCCGGTATTCCTCGAGATCGAAGCCGTCGACGTCGAGACGATCGCCCGACTCGCCGAGGAGCTCGGGTTCGAGGAGGAGGCGCTCCTGCCATGGTCGACCAGGGACCTCTTGGACCACTATGCTGACAGGACGTGACCGGATGCTGCACCGGGTGCGCCCCGGGCCGTCCACCTCGATATGCATAATAAGCAACGGGCACTCGGCCGGCAGGGGTGCGTTGTCCAGGCCGGATGCACGGATGATGCTCCGCCTCATCCTGCCCGGGAAAAAGGCTTATCAAGGCCCCCATCTTTTCCCTCGTGGCCAACTTACGGCAGGGTCGCTGGTTCATCTGCAACGGGCGCGTGGCCTAGGCCGGATAAGGCGGCAGCCTCCTAAGCTGTAGATCGGGGGTTCAAATCCCCTCGCGCCCGTCCCATTCCTTTT
>JAKEGO010000147.1 GCA_022615805.1 Thermoplasmata archaeon | reverse complement strand
TGCAGTGCATCGCGAGCGCCAGCAAATGTTTTTGTATCCCGCGGCCCATCCCGGAGCGTTGGGGGTAGATGACAATGGCGTTCAGGGAGGCGTATATTCCGTACGGCGGCTACTGGAGCACGCCCTTCTGCAGGTGGCAGGGGAACTTTCAGAACAAGCACGCCATCGAGTTCGCGGCGGAGATCGGCAGGAGATTCCTCTCGGAACGAGGCATCCCCGCGGACGCTTTCGACGGGATCATCCTCGGGACCACGATCCCGCAGACATCGGCCTTCTACGGCGGCCCGTGGTTCGCCGGCTTGCTCGGTGCGGAGCTCGTCACGGGGCCCATGGTGGCGCAGGCCTGCGCGACGTCGGCGAAGGGCGTCGGGCTCGCGGCCCAGGCGATCGAGACCGGCGCCAACCGCATGGTCCTCGTCGCCTGCGCCGACCGGTGCAGCAACGGCCCGCTGCTCGCCTACCCGAACGCGGACGCCCCCGGGGCCACGCAGACGACGGAGAGCTGGGTGTGGGACAACTTCGGCAACGACCCGTTCGCCCGCAACTCCATGGTCCAGACCGCCGAGAACGTCGCCCGCGAGCAGGGGATCACCCGCGAGGAGCAGGACGAGGTGACCCTACTACGTTACGAACAGTACATGCGCTCGACGGCGAACGACCGCGAGTTCCAGAAGCGCTACATGATCGCCCCCATCGAGGTGACAGACGCCCGCGGGAAGAAGGTCCTCGCAACAGTGAAGGGGGACGAGGGGGTCTTTCCCACCACGGCCGACGGGCTCGCGAAACTGAAGCCGGTCCTGCCGGACGGCACGGTGACCTACGGCTCCCAGACCCACCCGGCCGACGGTAACACCGGCATCATGGTCGCCGACAGGGAGACGGCGCGGAAGCGCTCGAACCGCGACGACGTCGAGATCAGGGTCATCTCCTACGGCGAGGGCCGCGCGGCGAAGGGGTTCATGGCCAAGGCCATCGTGCCGGCGGCGGAGAGGGCGCTCGCGGCTGCGGGCATCGGCATCGGCGACGTGGCGGCCGTCAAGACCCATACGCCCTTCGCCGTGAACGACGTGTACTTCTGCCGCACGTTCGACATCGGTCTCGGCGACATGAACGACTACGGGTGCTCGCTCATCTACGGCCATCCGCAGGGGCCTACGGGCTCGCGCGGCATCATGGAGCTGGTCGAGGAGCTCGTGCTCAAGGGCGGAGGATACGGTCTGTTCGACGG
The DNA here is from genome assembly GCA_022615805.1 of Thermoplasmata archaeon. Classification (GTDB taxonomy): domain Archaea; phylum Thermoplasmatota; class JAKEGO01; order JAKEGO01; family JAKEGO01; genus JAKEGO01. The sequence goes on along the minus strand of JAKEGO010000147.1, from coordinate 5,511 downwards.
CTGCGCCGCGGGCGACACCGGCGCCGCGCTTGTGCTCGAGGTGACACTGTCATGAGGCCGGGCCGGGGAGGCATCATCCAGGGCCCCCCTCATCGCACATTCGTGGAGGGGTTGACGTGAGGATATCGAAGGTCGGCGTCGTCGGCGCAGGGAACATGGGGAGCGGCATCGCGCAGCGCATCGCCCAGGAGGACATCCCCGTCGTCATGGTCGATACGGAGCGGCGCTTCGTCGACGCCGGCATGGAGCGCATCCGGAAGATGCTCGCCGAGGGGGTCGAGCGGAAGGTCTTCACGCCGGAGCGGGCCGAGCGGGTCATCGCGAACGTTCGGCCGTCCACCGACCTCTCGGATGTCGCGGACGCGGACCTCGTCATCGAGGTCATATTCGAGGACCTTGGCGCGAAGCGCGACCTCTTCCGACGCCTGGACGAGGCCTGCGGCGAGGCGACCGTGCTCGCGTCGAACACATCGTCGTTCTCGATCACCGAGCTCGCCGGGGCCGTGGGGAGGAAGGACCGGTTCGTCGGGCTCCACTTCTTCTACCACCCGGCGAAGAACCGGCTCCTGGAGGTCATCCCGGGCGAGGCGACGAGCGAGCGGACGGTCGAGCTCGCCGACCATTTCGCCAAGATGATCGGAAAGACGCGGATCTCCGTGGCCGACGCCCCCGGCTTCGCCGTCAACAGGTTCTTCGTCCCATGGCTGAACGAGGCCGCGCGACTCCACGGCGAGGGGATATCCATCCCGACCGTCGACGAGACGGCCAAGCGGGCCTTCGGCATCGGGATGGGTCCGTTCCTCCTGATGAACGTGACCGGCGTCCCCATCGCCTACCATTCGGCGGTCAGCCTCGGCTCGAAGCTCGGCCGCTTCTACGGCCCGTGCGATGCCCTCGGGCGACAGTTCGAGAGCGGCGGGCCGTGGGACCTGTCCGGCGAGGTGGACGGCTCGAAGGCAGGGGTCGTCGAGGAGCGCCTCCTGGGCGCGGTCTTCACCGTGGCCTGCCACCTCGTAGAGGAGGGTGTGGCCAGCATCGAGGACACCGATCGCGGGGCCAAGGTCGGGCTGCGCTGGGCCAGGGGCCCCTTCGAGATGATGAACGCCGTCGGCATCGCACGAGCCTACGACGTCGTCGAGCGGTTCACGTCGCTGTACCGCGACCTGAGCATGCCGGCCAACCTCTCCCGGCTCGAGGGCATCGGCGGCTCGTGGGAGTTCTCGTTCGTGGACCTCTCGGTCGAAGGGGGCATAGCGACCATCACCTTCAACAGGCCGGAGGCCATGAACGCCATCAACGAGGAGGTGATGCGCCAGCTGGACGACCGCTTCTCCCGCGCGGAGATGGACCCCTCCGTGAGGGCCATCGTCCTCGAGGGCGCCGGCAAGGCCTTCGTGGCCGGGGCGGACATCGCGTACTTCGTGGAGCGCATACGGACGGGGCGCATCGGCGAGATCGTCGCGTTCACCGAGTACGGCCACTCGGTCCTTGGCAGGATCGACCGGTCGGAAAAGCTGGTGATCGCCAAGCTGGACGGGCTCGCCCTCGGAGGGGGCGCGGAGATCGCCCTCGCGGCCGACACCATCGTCGCGACGGAGAAGGGCACGATGGGCTTCCCCGAGACCGGCATCGGCATCTACCCCGGGCTCGGCGGTACGCAGCGGACCACGCGGTACGTCGGCAAGGAGATGGCGAGGTACCTCGTTCTGACGGGCCAGACGCTCGACGCAGGGGCCGCGAAGGCCATGGGGCTCGCGGAGTACGTCTTCCCCTCCTCTGAGGTGGACGAACGGATGGCCGCCCTCGTGGATGCCGGCCGCATCGTGACCAAGGCCACCCGGCCGCCGCAGCCCCTCCCCGACGACCTCTCCGCCATCAGGGACCACTTCACCGACGACGCGTTCCCGCGCCTCCTCCGTGGCGCCGAGGGACTGGACGTGGTCGGCCAAAGGCTCGCCAAGGCGATATCCCGCAAGGCGCCGATGGCCGTCAGCCTCGCAGCGGACATCATCGAGAGGGGCTCCGCGCTGGACCTCGACGAGGGGCTCGCCCTCGAGATCGAGAGCCTCCCGAGGATATTCTCCACGGCGGACGCGCTGGAGGGCCTCACGTCTGTGCTCGAGAGGCGGCGGCCGCGGTTCAGGGGGGAATGAACGCCGTGCGTTCGCCCCAGGGCGGAGGAGGATGATGCCTCCCGTCGTGATCGGCATCACCGGGGGCATCGCTTCCGGCAAGACGACCGTCGCCTCGATGCTGGCAGACATGGGCGCGAGGGTGTACGACGCCGACGCCGACTGCCACCGCCTACTCGAGACCGAGGAGATAGCCGCGAGGGTCGCTGACTCGCTCGGCCCGGACGTGCTGCGTGACGGAAGGCTGGACCGCAGGGCCATCGCACGCGTCGTCTTCGACGACCGCAATGCCCTCGCCACGCTCGAGGGGATCCTTCACGCCGAGGTGTGCGAGAACACCAGGCGCATCATCGAGGGCATGGGCGACGGAGAGGTGCTCGTCATCGACGCGCCGCTGCTGATCGAGGCCGGAATGGACGGGCTGTGCGACGTCATACTCCACGTCGACGCTCCACCCGGGGAGCGAAGGCAGAGGATGGCCGACAGGGGGTGGGACGAGGCCGAGATGGGGCGGCGCGAGGCCCGGCAGGTCTCGGTGGACGGCAAGCGCGATCGGGCGGACGCCCGCATCGACAATTCGGGGGACCCCGCGGCGACGAGGGCCCAGGTCGAGCGCTTCTGGCGCGAGGTGGTCGAACCGTTCCTCCGATGAATCGTCCCAGTCCCAAGGCCACGCCCCCCGTGGTTCGGTTATTTCTCGCCCGAAGGGCAACCCAATTCTCGAAATCGTATCCTCCGCCTTGCAGGTTCGCGCGGCCGACAAAAGACTTTTACATGGCATCGCCCTTCGGCCAATCAAGGGTGACTCCATGGAAGATTGGTTCTTCACCGAGGAGCAGCGGATGTTCCGCGAGAGCCTGAGGGAATACCTCCAGAATCACATAACCCCCGAGAAGGTCGTGGAGATGGAGGAGAAGCGCGAGATACCGCGGTCGATACACGATGCGATGGCGGACTTCGAGCTCTTCTGCCCTCTCGTGTCCGAGGAGTACGGGGGCGCGGGGTTCGACCTCGTGACCGCCGGCATCGTCGGCGAGGAGCTGGCCCGCGTCGACCCCACCGGCTCGACGTGCGTCTACTACCTCGTCCCGGCCTCCTGGAGCAGGATGATATACCTCTACGGGACCGAGGAGGCGAAGCAGGAGCTCCTGCCGAAGATGACGAAGGGCAGGATGTTCTGCGGCATCGCCTCCACGGAGGCCGACACCGGCTCCGACCTCGGAAATATGATCACCACGATCAAGCCCATTCGCAACGGATACGTCGTGAACGGCGCGAAGAACTACATCAGCGGCATCCGCGAGGCCAGGAACACCGACGGGGGCCACGTCACCCTCGCGAGGCAGGACCTCGCCGCCGGCGTCCGCGGGTGCACGCTCTTCTTCCTCCCCCTGAACTCGAAGGGCATCGAGATATCCCTCGACCGGGAGATGGGCCGCGAGGGGATGTCCACCGGCGGGTTCCACATCGACAACGTCGAGATACCGGAACGCTACCTCATCGGCGAGGAGAAGCGCGGGTTCTACATCATCCACGAGGGCTACGAGGCGGCAAGGGGGATCATCGCCTGCGTCTGCGCGGGCGCCGCGCTCAAGGCGCTGGAGAACGCGGTCGCGTACATGAAGGAGAGGAAGGCCTTCGGGCAGCCGCTCGCCAGATACCAGGGCATGCAGTTCCCCCTGGCGGAGCACTGGTCGAGGATGATGATGCTCCGCGACTGGGCGTACAAGGCGCTCCGCATCATGGACCAGGAGAAGCAGGGCAAGGCCTCGCGGATGGAGTCGAGCCAGGCCATCGCCATGGCCAAGCTGTGGGGCCCGCTGTGGGCCTTCGATGCCATCAACTTCGCGATGCAGGTCCAGGGCGCCTACGGCTACAGCCTCGAGTGCACGGAGCAGAAGGCGCTGCGGGCCATCCGGAGCTTCGGGTGGGCCGAGGGGACCTCCGAGGTCATGAGGCTCATCATCGCACGGGAGGTCCTCGGCGGGACCTCCTGGAAGGGCTACTGAGGCCCCACGCCGGAGAGGTCGGCGGGGAGCGGGAACCGGAGGGATGCGCGGCATGCGGATCGTCGTCTGCGTCAAGCAGGTCCCCGACACGACCGACGTCAGGGTCGACCCCGAGAAGGGGACCCTCATCAGGGAGGGCGTGCCTAGCATGATCAATCCCTTCGACCAGTTCGCCCTCGAGGAGGGCCTGCGGGTCAGGGACCGGACAGGCGGCGAGCTCATCGTGCTGTCCATGGGCCCGCCGCAGGCGAAGAGCGTCATCATGCTCTCCCTGGCCATCGGCGCCGACCGCGGGATCCTCCTGACCGACAGGGCCTTCGCCGGCGCGGACACCCTCGCGACCGCCTACACCCTCTCGAAGGCCATAGAGAAGGTCGGGGACGTCGACCTCGTGGTCTGCGGCCTCCAGGCCATCGACGGCGACACCGCCCAGGTGGGGCCGGGCATCGCGACGAGGCTGCGGATGCCCCAGGTCACCTACGCGGAGCGCATCGAGGTCGTCGACGGGACGCTGAGGGCGCGGCGCGTCGTCGAGGACGGCAACGAGACCGTCGAGGCGAGGCTGCCCGCGCTCGCCACCATGACGACGCCATCCGATTTCGTGCCGACCAACCCCCCGTTCACGAGGATCATGAAGGCGAAGGGCAAACCCTACGAGGAATGGAAGGTCGCGGACCTCGATGCGGACCCCGGCCGTCTGGGCCTCGACGGCTCGCCAACGTGGGTCGAGAAGGTATACCCGCCGCCCAAGCGCGAGAAGGGGGAGATGCTCGAGGGGGCCCCGGACGAGATCGTCGGCAGGCTGGTCGAGATACTGAAGCAGGAGCGGGTGCTGTGAGGGGCGCGATATGAGCCTGGAGGTCACTGACGCGTGCACGGGCTGCACGAAGTGCGTCAGGGCCTGCCCTTTCGGCGCCATCCTGGTGGTCGACCGCGTCGCCAGGGTCCAGGACAACTGCACGCTCTGCGGCGCGTGCGTCCAGGTCTGCCCGTTCAAGGCGCTGGTCCTCCACAGGAAGGCCGTGGACGTCGACCTCTCGGCCCACAGGGACGTCTGGGTCCTCGTGGAGACCGTGGACAACGCGAAGGTCCGGACGGCGTCGATGGAGCTCCTCTCCAAGGGGCGCGAGCTGGCTCGGGAACTCGACTCCAGGCTTTGCGCGATCCTCCTCGGCGACGGCGTGGGGGCACTCGTCCCGGGGCTCGGCCGCTACGGCGTGGAGGCCGTCTACCTCGTCGACCGCCCGGAGCTGAGGGAGTACAACACCGACGCCTTCAGCACGGTCATCGTCGGGCTGATATCGAAGTACAGACCAGATATCGTCCTCTACCCCGCAACCCAGCTGGGCCGCGACCTCGCCCCCCGCATC
>JAKEGO010000146.1 GCA_022615805.1 Thermoplasmata archaeon | reverse complement strand
CAAATTCAAAACTCTTCTCAACTGAGTGGATATTATAATTATGGATATATTTACGAATCGGTATTGAACTCTACAAAACAAAGAATTGTTGGGATAATTGATGAAATTAATTCGTTTTTTAACATTAACTCGATCTGGGAAACAGTGGAGTGGCAACCAATATAAGCATGCTACACCCCTTCAACCCCCCTTGGAGGGGGGGTTACCCCTCAACACCCTGGTTGCTTGATATAGTAGGAGCAGATATCCTAGTATCATAGAATGGAATGCACAAGGCGTGTCATTGACACCCAATTTTTTCCACCTTCCCGCCAAATAGCACCTTGTCCTCCGCCCCCGAGTGTACTCCATCGCAGATAAGAAACGTCCGTTCGAGCGTCGGGATCAGGACCAATTCGTAACAAGGCCATATGTGTGGTTCGTGGAGAGCCCCCGCACTGGGCCGCAACCCCAATCGTTGAGGCGTGAGGACGCCAAGTCGTTTGAGGATCTCCTCGCCGGCCTCGGTGTCGAGCATGCGTTCGACATCGATCCTCTGGGTATCGAGCTGTCTCAGCGCTTTGAGCGCCGTGATGCCGAGCCCCTTCTGCTTCAGTTCCATCTTGAGCGATCAGCACTCGCACAGCTCTCCCTCCCGGTACGTCCTGACGCCCTCCCTCGCGAGGAAGGCCGCGATGACGAGGCCGGCGGCGGGGTCCGCCTGCCAGAGGCCGAAGAGGAAGTTCATCGAAAGGCCCAGGAGCACGGCGACGGAGAGCATCATGCAGGCGAGGGTCTGCCGCGCGTCGGCGAGGAGGCTCCGGGACCTGACCGCGGCGCTCGTCCTCCGTTTCTCGACGAACAGCAGCGGCATCACGGTCAGGGAGATGATCGTTATCGCCATACCCGGGATCGACGGGTCGGGCTCGTCTCCGAGCCTGAGCTTGTTGGCCGACTCGTACACGACGTAAGCCGCGAGGACGAGGAGGGAGGCGGCGACCAGCCTCGACGCGGTGTGCTCGAGGTGCTCCTCCCGCTCCCTCGTGGTCGATGAGTGAGGCCTGAACCTCCAGATCATTACGCCCCCCGAGAGCGACTCGATGAAGGAGTCCATCCCGAAGGAGACGAGCGCGATGCTCCCGGCGAGGAGGCCGAAGAAGACCGAGAAGAGCCCCTCGAAGATGTTGTAGGCCACGGTGAAGTACGACAGGCGGAGGGCCCTCCGTCTCTGCCCGGGCTCGATGCCGCAGACGCAGTCGCTGCCGCACTCTTCCATCGGGACCACGAGGCCCGGTGGAGATATCAAAGTTGTCCCGACCGGATCCACGGGCCAATCCTCTTGCTGATGTGTCCAGGCCGCGGCCTGAGCGCCCTGCGCCCGGAGGGCGCTCGGGGCGCGAGCGGGCGTCCCATCAACGACGTCCACAATCCCACATTCGATCTTCTGTCCCCCCTCCCACCCCGCCCCAGGCCTGGATAGGACGCCCCTCCGCCCTCAAACCGCCACCCGTGGCCCGGCTGTTGACATCAGGCGTTCCCCGTCCTCATCTCTTCCTCGATGGCCCTGAGGGCCTGGATCCTCTTGAAGGTCGGCGGGTGGGTGCTGTTCAGTTCCGCCCAGGACGAGCGCCCTCGGCCTCCCCGTTCCTTCTCCATCGCCATCTCCAGCTCCCGCTGGTCGATGACGCCGTCGCCGTCGAGGTCGTACTGGCTCCGGTTCCTGTCGATGGCGCGCATCTCGGCGGCCGCGGAGACGCTGTCCGCGATGTAGAACGAGCGGGCCTTGCCGCTCTGCTCCTTCGGGGCCAGGGAGAGGCCGAAGGTGATCTTCACGAGGGCGGAGGATAGGGAATGGGGGTCGCGCGTGAGCTCGGCCGAGTAGGCGTCGGCGTGGTACTCGCGGATCCGCGATAGGCGGAGGACGAGCATCTGGCTGATGATGTATACGACCATCGAGATGAGGGCGATGGCGAGGATCGCCGCGCCCTCCTTGCTCCTGCCGCCGCCGAACCACCAGAGGTGGGCGCCCATGTACGCGAGGAGCGGGATGACGGAGAGGAACGTCATGAGGATGGCGTCCCTGTGCCTGATGTGGCCCAGCTCGTGGCCGATGACCGCACGGATCTCGCTCTGGTTGAGTTTCTCCAGGAGGCCCGTGTGGACCGCGAGGCGCATGTCACGCTTCGAGCGCCCCCAGACGAAGGCGTTCGGCGTGCCATTGTTGACGATGCCGATCCGGGGCACCCTGATCTCCGCCTTCTCGCAGAGCTCGCCGACCATCCTCTCGAGGAAGACGTTCTCGCCTGGCTTCAGGTAGTGCACCCTCGTCGACCACTCCACGACCCAGGCGGATATGAGCCACTGGAACAGCATGATGACGGCCGTGAGCACGACCATGACCGCCAGGCCCGAGTAGAAGGGCATTCCCGATATCAGCACAATGGCCATCAGCAGGACGAGGAAGATGCCCAGGAGCATTACTATCGCGATGGCGCCGTTCACCTTGAGGGACCCCATGGATGCCATGGCCCGGAAATCACCCTACCGCCTAAAAGGGTTTTCATGAGCACGGCCCCCGGGCCAGCATCGAGACGGCACCCGTGAGGTCACCGGGGCACCCATCCTGGCGAGCGCCGCCACCTCATCGCGTCATGGCGTTAGGGTTTTGTATACCTCCACCCTTCCGAGGACATGGTCGACATCGTCAGTTCGGCGTCCTGCAAGGGGTGCGGCGGTCCACTGAGCCTGAAGCCCGGCGAGGTCATCATCACCTGCGAGTACTGCGGCACCGCCTTCAACCAGGCGACGGACAAGGCGTTCGTACTCGACCACAGCATCATCCCCAACGGCCTGGACGAAGAGGGGGTCAAGGACCTCCTCCGCGCGTGGATGCGGGGCGGCACGAAGCCGCCGACGCTGGCGAAGGAGGCGAGGTTCGAATCCATCCGGCTGACGTTCCTGCCGTTCTTCATCGTGAACCTGAAGGCGCGAACGGCGTACCGTGGCGGCATGACCCGCACAGGCGGATGGGTCCCGCGGGAGGGGACGATGGAGAAGGAATACTTCTGGAAGGTCCTTGCCCGCAGGGCGAGCGCCTTCCCCACGAGGGAGTACGACATCCCGATATCCACGAAGGTCGCCTTCGACCTCTCGAGGGTGCCGTCGGGCAGCACGTTCCACAACTCGGAGATGGACCAGGACGAGGCGGTCTCCATGGCCCGGCAGGACATCGAGGCCCATCACAGGTTCCTCCTGCAGCAGGACATCGACAGCGTCGACCAGGCGGACACGTCCTTCGATGTGGACGAGATCGAGTTCCTCCACGCGCCGGTCTGGGAGGTCAGGTACGTCTTCAGGGGAAGGCCATACGACGTGCTCGTGGACGGCGGCTCCAGGCAGGTCATCCGCGGCGACGTCCCTCCGCCCGACACCTCCATGAAGGGCTTCTTCGGCACGATCAAGGGCGCGCTCTTCGGCGATTAGTCCGCCCGGACCGCTCGCTCCGATGCGGGACCGGTCGACGCAAAGGTTAATCCCCTCACCGATCGATGCTCCCGTCGCTGATCGCCATGATGAGGGAACTTGCCGCCAGGACCAGGAGCACGAGGAGGTTCATGCAGTCGGATGGCATCGACCTCCGGACCCTCAGGGACCTCGTCGACATCGGCCGCATCACCGCTTCGGGGGCCAACCTCCAGCCGCTCAGGTACGCCCTCGTGTCCGGCGGCGAGGGCTGCGCCCGCGTCTTCCCGCACCTGAAGTGGGCGGGATACCTCACGGACTGGGACGGGCCGGAGGAGGGCGAACGTCCCCCTGCATATATGATCGTCCTGTCCGACGGCGGTCTGAAGCCCCACTCCTCCTACGACCCGGGCATCGCCGCCCAGACCATCGCGCTCGCCGCGGCCGAGATGGGACTCGCGTCCTGCATGCTCGGCGCCATAGACCGCGACGGCATCCGCTCTGCCCTCGGGATCCCCGACAGGTACGAGGTCCTCCTCGTCATCGCGGTCGGCCGGCCCGCGGAGAGCATAGTCCTCGAGACCGTGGGGGCGGACGGGAATATAAGATACTGGCGCGACCGGTCTGGCGTTCATCACGTCCCGAAGAGGTCGCTCCAGGACGTGGTCGTCCTCGAGGTCACATGACGGGCCGTCCTGCGAGGCGATGCGCCGGAAACGACCCGCGGGAGGACGGGATCTCCCCAACGATGTCAATGATCGGTCATCTATCATCATACGGATAATTTTTTCGCGTGATATGGACATATTATCTTCGTAGGCGATAAAAATGAGCGAAGTCATTATATAGGGCGAGTTCCATCCGGGTAGTACGGGTTCGTGGGGCATTTATATCCACGTCAGTACGACCCCCGCGGGGCGCCACGTATAAATACGTTTTTCAGATGCCTCATGGAGAGGTAGGGGGTGCCCGGGGGGGGCATCGACGCCTACCTCCGCCGGAAAGGAGGCCGCCTTCAGCGAGGGCTGGACTTCCAGTCACGGTGTGCATACGGGACATCGGAAGGAAGCCGAAGTGAGGCCGCTCGAAGGCGTTGCCTCGGGACGGTGGCGCGGTCCCGGGTTCCCGGTGCGATCGCCGTTGGGAGCTACCCCTCGGGCCGCATCGTCCCCGCCCAGACCTGCCATGCGAGCGCCGATTTGGCCACGAGGCTCAGGATGACGTACATCCTCTCGCCGTAGAGGTAGTCGGCCCACTTCCCCCGGCGCCTGTACTGGAGGACCATGTTCAGCGCGAACGAGTTGAAGAAGACGCCGATGCTCAGGAATATCCAGTAGACGAAATCTGGCGGCCCGCCGTCGCCGCCGCCGGCACCGAGGAGGTGGATGGCGATGACGATCCACTGGATCGCCCCGGCGACGCAGCCGAAGACGAAGGCCTCCAGTCAACCCGCTTGCGCCCGTGGTTCACCTGCTCCATGACCAGGCCCATGTAGACCAGCGTCGCGTTGACGAAGAACAGGAGGAGGAGCGTGCCGGCGTCGTAGATGCCGACGAGCATCGCGATGGCGACGATCATGACGGAGGCGCTGATGGAGTACTCGTACCACCTGTACGGGTTCATGCCCTTCTTCAGGTAGGCGACGTACCTCGGATAGAGGACCGTGGAGATCATGATGTGGGCGACCGCCGACATCAGGAGGAAGGAAGCCACAACGACGCCCAGGCGGACGTCCACGATGGTCGCGGCTTCGGGCTCCAGCCGCATGCCGCCCCCCGGCAGTTCGACGGCATCCAGGTAGCCCCGCGTGATCGGCAGGGTGAAGTCGTTGCTGATGGCCAGCATCAGCAGGCCCTGGACAAGGTGCAATTAGCCCATCGTCAGGTTGAACCTCTTCAGCTTCAGGAACTTCGTTTCGTCCTTCATCATGATCTCTCCACGAGACGAACTCACGATCCCTCGAAATGAGTGAACCTTAATAATGTATCCCCAAACCTGGCTTCATCCCAAAAGTCCATTGGCGGCACATAACGTGATTGTTGCGAGCAATTCGCAGAACGAGCCAGTAATTCCAAGGCCGCCCATCCCATTCCAGCAGACCCGACTTTT
>JAKEGO010000145.1 GCA_022615805.1 Thermoplasmata archaeon | reverse complement strand
GGTGATGACGTGCGACACCGACCCATCGGCTTCCAGGACCGGGATCTTCGAGGTGCGCGTGGTATGCTCGGTCCCCCCGAGTGCGGTGCTCTCGACCGTGAAAAGCGGCTTCCCGTCCGCGAACACGGCAGCGTACTCGTCCCACACCCTCGACGGCAGGAAGGGGAACACGCTGCGCAGGTTCGCCCCCTCGAACTCCGCGGCGATGCCGTACCGCCGGGTCCATTCCACCAGCGGGCGGTTGAACAGCAGGATGTTCAGGTCACGGTCGACGATGTGCATGGGGTCGGTCATGGCGTCGATCGTCGTCCTGTAGAACTCTTCGGACCTCTGGAGCGCCTCCTCGGCCGCCCTGCGGGCGGTCAGGTCGTGGACGATGGCCTGCACCACGGTCTTCCCGTGGACCTGGATGGCGGCCGCCGACACGTGCGCAGGGAACGTCGAGCCGTCCCTTCGCGCGAGCTCGACGTCGATCGCGGCGGCGCCTCCGGCGGCGATCCTCTCCAGAGCCTCCGCCATCGCGCCCCTGGACGCTGGAGGATGCACGTCCGCGATGTTCATCTCGAGCAGTTCCTCCCTCGCGAACCCGAACGCCTCCGTCGCCCGTCCGTTCGCCTCGAGGATCCGCCCCTCGAGGTCGTGGACCACGATGGTCTCCTCGGAGAGCTCGAACAGGGTCCTGAAGCGCTCCTCGCTCTCGGCCATCTCTCTCTCGGACGACCTCAGTGCTGTGATGTCGGTCACGATGCCGAGGATCGCCCTCTCCCCCTCGTACTCGACCAGCTTCGTCGCGATCATCGTGTCCAGGCGGGCGCCGCCCTTGGTCAGGATGGCGTACCCGTACTGCTCGAGGTCCTCTCCCCGCGCGTGCCTGGCGAGGTTCTGGCATATGAGAGCGCGGTGCTCGGGGGCGATGATGGACATAAGGTCGAAGTCCGGGGCCAGGAACTCCTCGCGGGAGTAGCCCATTACATCGATGCCGCGCTGGTTGACGTAGGCCACCCTGCCGCCGGCGTAAATGAATATCATGTTCGGCGAGCGGTCGCCGAGGGACTCGAACCTCGCCTGGATGAATGCGAGACTCCGCTTCGCCTCGTTGATCTTGGTGACGTCGGTCGCTATCCCGAGGATCCCCTTCCCCCCCTCGAGGTCCACGATGCTGGAGGAGATGACGACCTCCAGGACCGACCCGTCCCTGGTTACGATCCTGTACTCGCCCGAGGCGGCCTCCCCGGCGGCGGCCCTCGAGAGGTCCTCGGCGACGGTCTCCCGGGAATCGGGGTGGACGAGGTCCATGAAGTCCAGCCTGGGGTCCAGGAGCTCCTCCATCGAGTAACCGGTCACCTCCACGACCCGCCGGTTGACGTAGACGAGCTTCTTAAAGTCGTAGAGGAAGACCATGCTCGGCGACTCCTCCGAGAGGACGCGGAACTGTTCCTCGGAGCGCTCGAGAGCGCGCTGCGCAAGGATCCTCTCCCTCAGGTCCCGGATGACAACGAGGTCGGCGGGCCTCCCGTCGTGCTCGATGGGGCTGGCCGCCGTCTCGCACGCTATCACGGCGCCGTCCTTCGCCACCATATCGATGGAGAACGTCCGGTCGAGTGGTTTTCCCGCGGGGCGCGCCTCGAACCTGTCCCTGACCGCCTCGACGTCCTTCTCCCGGACCAACTTCATGAAGCTGAGGCCCTTTTTGACGTCCTTCTCCGTGTACCCGAAGAGCCTGGTGAACTCCCTGTTGACGAACCTGAAGATGCCCTCCTGAAGGATGACGACCGCGTCCGGGCTGAGGTCGACGAGGCTCCTGTACCTCTCCTCGCTCTCCTTGAGGGCCTCCTCGGCGGCCCTGCGCTCCGTGACGTCAAGAAGGATCGCCAGCATGGCCGGCGCGCCGTTGTGGACGATCTCCGTGATGGTATTGTCGACCCACCGTATGTCTCCGGACCGGTGGATGTACCTGCTCGTGTAATCGTCCTCGACATCCCTCTCGCACCTCTGTCTCCGCTGGGCCTGCTCGAGCATGAACGGCAGGTCGTCCGGGTGGACGTGGTCGAGGTATCCGCTGCGCCCCCACGCGAGCACCTCGTCGACCGAGCAACCGACGATGGCGGCCCCAGCCCTGTTGATGTACTTGATCTCGTAGTCCTGGACTATGGCGACGCCCACGGGGGCGTTGTCGGCGAGGTCGCGGAACAGCTTTTCCTTCTCGGCCAGTTCCTCTTCGATCCGCCTAGTGTCGGAGACGTCCCTCGAGATGATGAACGAGCCGACGAACACGCCGTCGATGAGGATCGGCGTGGCGGTCACCGTGAAATGGAGCTTGCTCCCGCCTTCCCTCGGTATCGATACGCTTAACTCCTGGACCTGGCCCTTCCGGAGTGCCTCGAGACTCCCCCTCACAGGCGTCGGCTCGAAGGATGGGTATAACTCGAGGGCGGAAAGGCCGACGAGGCGCTCCAGAGGGATGCCCCTCCTGCGGACGACCACCTCGTTGGCGTAGAGGACCGTCCCGTCCGGATCGAGGACCGTGATCCCGTCCGGAATGCCATCGAAGAGCCAAACGTGCCTCTCAAGGGCCTCGCGGAACGACCCCGCAACTGCATTAGAGCGTTTCTTCCCCGGCATCGGTTGTCCCCCGTGTCCCGGTCACCCGGGCGCGGTCTGCGGGCCGGAGCGCTGTCGGGGACGAGTCGTGGTCCAGCCAGCCTACGGCTCGCTGGCGCTCGCCCCGTGGGTCCCCTCCGGACCGGCGGCCCTCGGCTTCGCCTTGAGGACCTTGGCGTAGAGGTTGATGGCCTTCGCCATGTCCATGTACTCCTCGAACCGGACGGGCTTCACGAGGTAGAAGTTCGCGCCCAGCTCGGTGGCCCTGTCCACGTCCTCCCCCAACTTGGACGCGGTCAGCATGACCACCGGCGTGTGGCTGAGCGCGGGGTCGCCCCGGATCGTCTCGAGGACCTCGAGGCCCGACAACCTGGGCAGGTTGAGGTCGAGCAGCACCATGGCAGGGAAAGGATGCTCGTCCCTGTCGTCGTACGGCGGATCGCCCCTCAGGTAGGCGAGGCACTGCTCCCCGTCCTCCACGGAGCGGAGCGGGAACCTGAGGTCAGACTTCTTGAACGCCCTCTCCAGCAGGAGGACGTCGTTCGGCTCGTCCTCGACGAGGAGTATCGTTGGCTCTTCCATCGTCCTCGGCAGAGCCATGGCCGCCTCGGTTTAAAAGGTTAATCCACGGGCTGGCGCCGGACGCGCGTCAGGCAGAAAAATCACGCCTCACGCTTTCCCATGGCCTCGCCGGCGAGGAGGCCGGCCATGACCGCGGCCCCGAGCGCGAACCCGAGCCAGACGGACGTCGCCACGGCGAGGAGGGACGCCGCCACGACCCTCTCCCTCGGGAGGTCGAGCGCCACGAGGACGGACGTGAGACCGAGGACGTTCCCGCCGCCCGCCGACAGCGGGATCGAGAGGAGCGTGGCAGTCGCGACCGCCAGGAGGACGGCGCCGAGACCGATGCCGCCGGAGCCGGGCAGCACGAGCTCGTAGATGATGAGGAAGTTCGCCACGTCGATCGTCCAGATGAGGACGGTGAGCGCGAGGGTCGGGAGGACGAGCCTCTCCCGGTGCAGGAGGACGAAACCATCCTCGAAGTCGCGGGCGACGGCCGGGAGCCGCCTCCCGAGGAGGTCCGAGCCGATCGGCCCGTTCAGGCGCCCGAGCAAACGGGCGGCGACGGAGGCGAGCCGCCCCCTGACGAGCAGGGCGAGCGGGATCGCGGCGAGGCAGAGCATGACGAGGGACGCGGACAGGAGGGCCCACCTCACGGAGGGCGCGAGGTCTCCCGACACGAGGGCGAGGCCGACGAGGGCCATGAGAACGATGACGATGACGTCGAAGCCCTTCTCCCAGACGACGGTCGCGACGCCCGCCGTGAGGGGGTGGCCGTCCGACGTCCTCAGGAGCCCCACGCGGAACGGCTCGCCCGCCACCTTCCCCGGGACCATGTTGTTGAGGGCGACCGCCACGATCTGGTACGGCAATGCCCTCCTGAAGGGCAGGGCACCCCCGGCGTTCACGAGGAGGTACCACCTGAAGGCCTTGATGACGACGTTGAGCAGGTACAGCGCCACGACCAGGCAGAGGAAGGGCAGCGACGCCCGCTGCATCTCGTGGGCGACCTCCCCCGCGCCCTGGGCGAGCACGACGGATGCCATCGCCAGCACCGAGACGGCGGCGAGGAGCACGTGGACGGGGCGGACCTCCATCACGGGGGGATGGGCTGCGGCGTATTAATGGTTGCGAGGGCGGGTCCGGTGTGGCGGGATCCGTCCCCTGGACCCCCGGGGTGCCCGCGCGGCGGCCGTTCGGCGGCGGAAGTATCGGCATACCCTGGAATCGGCCGATACCGATATATACCCTCAGATATATCGGTTGGACGAGAAAATGACCGATACCGATACGAAGTACGACGAGCGGCTCTTCCGGCGCGTCGCGGGGAAGAAGGCCAGGCTGGACGCTGGGCGCCCGCTACCGGCCTCAGCCGTGGCCAGGCTTCGCGAGGAGATGAGGCTCCTCCACACCTACAACTCGAACGCCATCGAGGGGAACACCCTGTCCCTCCAAGAGACGAGGGTCGTCCTCGAGGAGGGCGTGACCATCGGCGGCAGGTCGCTCCGCGAGCACATGGAGGCGGTGGGGAACGCCGAGGCCTTCGACCTCGTAGCGACCCTGGCCGACGGAAGGCGTCGGATCGATCACGTGACGATACAGGGGGTGCACGCTCTCGTGGCCCGGGGCAAGGTGGAGGACGCCGGCCGTTACAGGACGCACAACGTCAGGATCACTGGCGCCGTCAGGTCTCCCCCCGATTTCAGGAAGGTGGTGAGGCTGCTCGACCGCTACATCCGGGACGTCGCGAGGGACGGGTCGCATCCGATCGTCGCCGCCGCCTTCGTCCACCACCGCTTCGTCGAGATCCACCCATTCTCCGACGGCAACGGTCGGGTGGCAAGGCTGCTCATGAACCTGCGTCTCATGAGGGCCGGATACCCTCCGGTGGTCATCGCGGCATCGGGACGGAACGAGTACTACAGAGCCCTCAGGGACGCCGACATGGGCGACCTCGGCCCTCTCATCGACCTCATCCTCCGGGCGACGGACGCGTCGCTGAGCATCTATCTCTCGACCTTCGGGGGCGACGACGAGCTCGTCCCGCTGATGGAGCTAGCGGCCACGTCCCGCTATTCACAGGAGTACCTGAGCCTCAGGGCGAGGCAGGGGGTGCTGGATGCGGTCAAGCTCGGCGGTGTGTGGCACTCCACGAAGGGGGCGATGAGGGAGTACATAGAAGCGCGCGGGAAGCGATAGTGGGTGCGGGGGAAGGGCGAATGACACCGAAATACCGGTATGTTTGCAATGTGCGAATTTTACCGGTACGACGATCTCACTTTCGTCCTACCGGTAAAGGTGGGGTTAACCCCCCCTTGAACCCCCCTCCAACCCCCACCTAACCCCCTTTGAACCCCAAAACCCACCCCCAAGTCATCCCCCCCTGACCCTCGACGTACCCTCTTCGCGCTTTCCACATCAGCAGGAACGGCGTCGAACGCGCCTTCAGGATCACGAAGGAGAGCATCCGCATCAGACCGATGTTCAACCACAAGGAGGAGAGCACTCCAGGGCCCTGTTCATATGTTTCATCGCGTACCTGCTCGTCAGCCTGCTCGAGATGGAACTGAAGCAGAAGGGGCTCGGCATCATGGCGCTCAAAGCGCTGAGACAGCTCGAGACCCAGAGGATCGATGTCGAGCGGACGATCGACACAGAACCCGGCGAGGAGATACTCAAACGACTTGGCGTCCTCACGCCTCAACAGTAGGGGCCGCGGCC
>JAKEGO010000144.1 GCA_022615805.1 Thermoplasmata archaeon | reverse complement strand
TGGTTGTACATCTCCCGCGCCCTCGAGACGATCGCCACGAGCCACCTTATCCCCGCCTCCGGATCGCTGGCAGTGCCCAACTGGAACCTCAACTGCGTGTCGTCGCCCGTGACGGCGTCCGCGACGGCGCCCTCGAACTCCAGCGGCGTGGGGTCGAACAGCGTCACGTTGCCGTTCGATTCGTTGACCCATCCATGCGTGTCCCCGGAGATCGAGGTCCCGATGGCGCGTATCTGGTACGCGCCTGGGGTCAGGGCGATGTCCAGCTCGCCGGCGGTGACGTTGGCCTCCATCCAGCCGGACCACAGGCCGATCTGGCCGTCCGCGAGCGGCGCCCGTCGGAACTCCACGACAAGCGTGTAATGTTCCCCTTGGACGTCGATGCTGACCGGCAGGGCGCCCTCGGGCCACCATCCGCCGGGGTACGTCAGGTTGATGATCGGCGCCGGGGTCCTCGGTGCGCTGTACGAGAATCCCTCGACCTCCTCGATGGGCGTAAGGCTGACCGAGAGGTTCCCCCACCGGGTTTCGCCGTTGAACGTCATATCGGGCGAGTATTCGACGATGAACTCGCCCTGTACGGCCCTCAACGCGTCGAGGACCGCGCCTGGCAGGCGCTTCATGCCGACGTTGGCGAAGGTGCCGCCGGTCAGCGAGGCGAGGTCCGCCATTTCGTCATCGTCGGCGACGTCGACAGCGACGACGTGGACGGAGGTCCACTCGTCGAGGAGCAAGAGGAGGTCGCCGTAGCCGACGTGCTCCGACGGATGCAGCGCGAAGTCCGGTCCGAAGGTGACCACGACGACGTGGCACCTCGATCCGCTCCCGAGGATGCCCGCGATGGCGTCGTAAAGGTGGGCCTCGCTGCCGGAGGCCACGCTCGCGTTCACGGCCTCCGCGGTGGCGTTGACGTCGTTACCGGGGCTGGAGACCCAGTGGACCTGGCTCTCGTACTTCGCGACCTCGACGATGTCCGCGGCCGTCAGACCGTCGAGGAACGGGGCCATCCATTCCATCACCGATGATCTGGCGTCGGCGGGGACGCTGCTGCTCCAGTCCATCAGCAATGAGATCGCCCTGCTCGATGGCACGGAGACCGTGGCTGACTGGACCACGCCCTCGACGACGCGGACATCGTCCTCGCTTTCTGGGACCGGATATGTCCCGTCGTTCAGGCGGAGCCGCGCATGGAGGCGTACGTCCGGGCCGTCCACGACGACCCCTGCGATGTCGAGGTCGCCGTCCATCACCGTGGGCCCATGGTGCGTCGCAAGGGGTTCGCCCTCTATGGCGAGGAGCCCGTTCGAGTCCCTCGCCCCGAAAGTGTACGTCAGGGACCCGGAGACGGGCAGCGCCGTCCTGAACCTGTAGACGACGCCCTCCACGTAGTCCGTGGAGGAGCCCACCTTTGTCATCACGTACTTCCCCTCGGCGAACGTACCGTTGACCGTCGGGAAGGTCATGTTGTACGCGCCGTCGCCGTTGACGTCGATCCATACCCACGGGCTGCTAGCCAGCGGTGGATCGCCGCTGCCGTCGCTGTAGAACACCCTGTAGCCGAAAACGGCCGAGGAGTTACCCACGAGCGGGGACACGCCCGCGTCCTGGTACCCGGGTTCCCCCGTCCATTCCAGGTAGGGCGCCGTGATGTTCGAGACGAAGACCTCCACGTGTGACGTCGACATGTCCACCTCCCTGTTCTCCTCCCAGGAGAGCATCGTCGCGTTCGCGAACACCCTCGGGTACCTCTTGCTCCCCACGCGATAGGTGGCGTAGGCGACCCGGATCCATGGGATCTCGCCCTTCTCGTTCGTGTCCGCGTCGTAGCCCATGTAGGTGATGCTCCTGTACCTCACGGTGTCCTTCTCGGTCACCCTGACGCCCGCCCCCTCCAACGGGTGGTGGTCGAGGTACAGCACCCTCACCTTAAGGTAGTTCATCACGAAGAGGGCAGACGAGTCGTGGAGGTCGAGCTGGCCATCGTCGTAGGTCACGTTGATGAAGAGCGCCTCGGACCCTCCGGAGAGGCGCGCGGCCGTGTCGGTTCCCGAGAGATCCGTGTCGTGGACGCCGTTCATGAACCCCTCGTATGAGCGCAGGAACGCGTCCACCGAGGCTGCGGTCGCGTTGTGGACATCATTGCGGTCGCTTTGACGGATGTGGACGGCCACATCGATGTGGGAGAAATCGCACCCTTCGATCGAGAAGCGGTCCGTCCCGACCATCTCGATGGCATCGTCGGTATCAGAGAAGGAGCAGCGAGACACCAGCCCCTTCCACGCGCCGTCCATCACGAGCGCATCGACGTTGGAGTCGAACGTGCAGCCCCTGATCGTCGTCCCGTTCGCCCCGTCCAGGACCACGGCCCGTGGGAGGCCGGTCAGGTCCATTCCCGCGAGAAGGTTGTCCTCCGAGCCCCCTCGCACGATGACGCCGACCCCCCCGACGATGTCGTTGTCCCATATGCTGTTGCCGCTCGCCACCGACAGGTTGATGCCGTGACGCGCGTCGAGTGTGTTGTTCCCGACGGAGGCGCCGACGGTGCCCATGAGGAACACGCCGTTGTGAAGCGCCTCGACCTCGTTGTCCTCGACGACGGCCCCGCTCGAGTAACGGAGGAAGATGCCGTACTCGGCGATCGCGGAGAGCGTGTTCCCGGAGAACGCGACGTCGCTCGTTTCGTAGGTGTCGATGCCGAAGTCGGCTGCGTCGATCTCGCAATCGCGGACCGTGAACGACTGCGAATAATAGGACCAGACGCCCTTCGGGGTCCCGTTCAACGTGCAGTCCGCCACCGTGATGTTGCTGCAATGCTCGATGGCGACGTCCGCGTACTGGTTCCACCAGACATCGTTCCCTTCGACCGTCAGGTTGCTGGCGTCGACCAGCAGGATGCCCGAACCGCTCATCCCCGGGTTCCTGAACCCGTTCCCGAAGACGACGTTGTCCGATACGGTCAGGTTCCGTGGTTCGCCCTTGATCCTTATCCCGTAATGGTCGTTCCTGCTCGCGGTGTTCGCCACGACCTTCAGGTCCTCTCCGCCCCTCACGAAGATGCCGTACCTGTTGGCCCCGCAGGTGTTCGAACGGACGATGACGTCCCTCCCGGCGACGTCGATCCCGGAGAGGTTCGATCCGAGCACGACGTTGCTCTCCACCCGCACGAGGTCCCCTTCGATGACCACGCCCATCCCGGATCCGTTGATGGCGTTGCCGAGGATCCTTGATCGGTTCGAGGCGCGGATGCCGACGCCGTTGTGGGCGATCCTGTTGTCCAGCGCGACCATGGTCCCGTCGGAGGTGATCCCCTCTCGGTTGGCGACGACATCGCAGTCCTCCACGCGTATCGATCCAGAGAGAACGGCGGTCCCGGCCTCGTTGTGCTTGAGGAGGCTGGACGAGACCTCGACATGACCGCCGATCAGCATCACGCCAGCGGTGCCGTTCTCGAGGCGGCACCCCTCGACGGTGGCGTTCCCCACGTCGACGAGGGTGATCTTCCCGACGTTGGAGACGCGCTTGCGCGGGAGTTCGAGACCGCTTATCGAGACCGTCTCGTTCCCGTAGAAGTAACGGATGCTCTCGCCGTTCGCGGCGTTCGAGTCGAATATCCAGTTGTCGTAACGGCTCTCGATGTGGAGCCCGTGCTCGAGGGAGTCCATGTCATTGTCCCTGAGGGTCGACGAGTTGACGCCGATGAGGACGATGCCCATCCCGTTGCCGGTCATCGTGTTCCGCCGCAGGGTTATATGATGCGAGCCGTACAGGAAGATCCCCGAGCCCAGATCGTTGTTGCGGAGGATGCAGTCCTCCAGCGTCAGGTTGTTGCTGTTCACGATCGATACCTTGCCGACGTTGCTGACGTAGTGCTTGTTCAGGACGAGGCCCGATATCGTCTGACCGACCTTCCATCCGTCCAGGCCGTTGAAGTAATACACCGTCTCGGTGTCCACGGTGCAGTCCTGTGCGATGTCGTTGTCGTAGTCCCCCTCGATGTAGAAACCGTACCGCGCGTTGGCGTTCATGAAAGTGCCCTCGATGCTGTTCCCTGCGGTGTCGACGAGGGAGATGCCCGCCATCGCGTTGTCGCTGAAGGAGCTCGCGTCGATGAGATTGTCCCCCCCCTCCTCGATATGGAGGCCCCGGACGCATTTCAGGGCGCTCACGTTGCTCAGCTCCGAATCGGTCGTCCCGACCATCTTGATCCCGTTGTAGGACCGCCTCAGGGTGATATCGTGGACGAGCACGTCGGTGCAGTCGACCATCTTGACCGCCGAGTCCCCCTCGGTCTCGGACAGTCCTCTGTTGATGGTGTTGTTCCCGACGTCCACGTCGTCGCAGTTGACGAGGAGGATGCAGCTCCCGAAGGGCGGGTTCGCAAGGTCGTTCCCGAAGATGCGCACGTGGCTGCTGTTCACGAGCGTGATCTTCCCGATCGAACTGAGGTGGTCGATGGGCAGGTACAGGCCGGCGATGTCGATCGGCGTCGTAGAGGTGCCGTGTATGTCGTTGAAGTAGTGGATGGTCTCGTTGTTCACGGCCACGGAGGTCTCGATCCGGTGGTCGAAGTCGCCGATGACCGAAAGGCCCGGCGCCCTGAAGGATTCCACGGTGAGGTCGCTGAGCGTGAATCCCCAGGAATCGACGAGCGCGATCCCCTCGTGGAGCCCGTCCACGTCGTCGAAAAGGAAGGTCGAGTTGGTGAGCCTGCCCCTCCTGCAATCCCTGATCTGGGCGAACTGGTCCGTCCCGTGGACGTCGATCGCGGAGATCGTTACGTTCCGGCAGTCCTCCAGGTCGATGGCGCGTCCGCCGAGCCTCACCTTGAGGTCCGAGACGTTACCAGACGCGCCCCTGCAACGGAGCGCCGTGGAGGTCCATGCGACCTCGAAGCCCTCGAGCATGAAGTTGACGTACTCGAAATCGAAACCGACGCCGTTGTCGGGACCGACGACAGTGTCCCCGGAACCGTTCCCGATGATGCGTATCCTTGCCCCGCGGAAGGTCTGGTCGTCCACGGTGACCGTCTCGTTGTATTCGCCGGCGAAGACGCGGACGGTGTCGTTCGCCCTTGCCAGGTCGATGCCCTCGGCGATCGTCGCGACGGGGTCGGCCAGGGTCCCCGCGACGCCTCCCGGATTGTCGTCATCGACATAGACGGTCGCCGCATCCGCGGAGGGAATGAGGCACAGGAGCGTCCCTACGGCCAGAATAATCGATAATGCTATATGGAGAGCAGATTGGCTCATATTCATCGCACCGCGATCGGACGGAAACTGTTATATAAATTGTGGTTGGGATGTGACATGCTGTCCCCCGGGCGTCGTTCGAGCCACGCATTCTGACGCAGGTCGCCCCCGACCGACGACCATCTAGGGAATGGCCGACGCATTGCTGATGCCGTAGGGCGCTGATGCAGTTCCATCGTGAGCACGAACGGCATGATGGTAGGATGACATGACAGAAGGGCAAATGCGCGGACAGAACTCAAAGCCCGAGGAGCTCCGGTATCTCGGTCCAGAGGAGGTAGATGATGAAGCCGATGCTGCCGATTATTATGACGCCGAGGCCGGTGATCTGCGAGGTGCGGATGAACTCATCGTGGGTGGGCCGTCTCGCCATCTTGAGGACGCGGCCGTACTTCCCCTTCCCGACACGGCGGGCCATCCCCTCGATCTCGCCCTGCAGCTCGACCGCCCTGTCGAACGTCCGCTTCATCACCGTGCCGGTCATCCGGCCCCCCTATCGCCTCGCCCTTATTATAAATATCGATGCTCCCGCCCGACGGTGTGCAAGGCTTCGAACCCCATTCGTTTCGCGATTTCAGATAATCTTTTTATAATCGACCCCCAATCAGCGGCGGTGATACCCATGAGGATGCTAATCCTCGCCATGACGGTCCTGTTCATCGCGTGCATCATCAATTCCGTCCCGGCTGCCAACGGGGATGATGGCACCGGGCATCAGGACATCGAGCTCGACGTCCTTCCGGCACTCGAACAGGATGTTTACCAGGACGATCAGATCCAGTTCACGATCGGGGTGAGGAACGCCGACCAGGACGGAACGATGAAAGACTTCGACCTGTCCGTGGAGGATGAGGCCGAGACGGGCGTCCTCACGCTGTCATTGGACCCCTCGACCATCGAGAACCTCGATGCCTCCGCCACCGAGGACGTGATACTTACGGTGTCGGCCAGTACTGCCACGACGATAGATGTGCACACGCTCAATTTCAACGTCACCGACCGGGCCGACGAGAACATCGCCAAGACGGTCTCGCTCACCGTGAACGTGATGGAGAAACCGGACTACGAGGTCAGCATCGATTTCGATACGACCGCCCGCGAGATCACGCTCGGTGACACGGACGAGATCGAGATCACCATCACGAACGAGGCTTCGGTGGAGGACACCCTCATCATGTTCCAGGACCCCCCGGAAAATGATTTCGTCCGGGTGGTCTTCGTACCGGGCACCAAGGTCGTTGCTGCAGGCGAGCCGTCAACGGTGATGGCCTCCATTGTCTCGCAAAAGGAAGGGACCGTCTCGATAAGTATCGGCGTCAAGTCAGGCAACGACGAGGATAAGACAGATGACAAGACGATAACGATCACGGTGAAACCCGCGGGGGATGGCGGCGACGAAGAGAAGGGCTTCCTCGAGTCGGACGTCGCCGGGATCCCGCTGATCGCGCTCTTCGGCATCATCATCGTCGTGCCGGTGGTGGCCGTCGTCATCCTCCAGAAGAGGAAGAAGAAAACGGCCGCGCCGGGCGCTCAACCCGGAATGCCGGGAGCGGTGCAGGGCGTCCCCGGCATGCCCGGGATGCCAGGCTACGGCATGCCCCAGCCCATGGTCATGCACTGCCCCAACTGCGGCGGCGTGATCGAGATAGCGAACCCGGCGATGCCCCAGCCTGTCCAGTGCCGCCACTGCGGGTCGCAGTACAACTTCCCGGGAACGGGCCAGCAGGTGCCGCCCGTCCAGCAGGCCTACGGTGCCCCTCCGGCACAGGCGGCCATGCAGCAGACCCCATGCCCGGCCTGCAGGACACCCATCCCGATCCCGCCCCAGCGGCCTGTCACGGTGGTGTGTCCCGGTTGCGGCGCACAGTACAACATCAACTGAGGATGGTGAGATGATGGGGGTCGCGATAGTGAACCTCAAGACCTATCCCGGCGGCTTTGGCTCCCGAGGGGTCGAGCTCGCGAAAGAGCTCGAGTCCGCCGCGGCCGGGCACGACGTCACCGTCGCCCTCGCGGTGCAGGCGGTCGACGTCAGGCTGTTCTCCGAGGCGGTGTCCCTCCCGGTCTTCGCCCAGCATATCGACTCCGCCACCGCAGGCGGTAACACGGGAGCGGTCCTCCCGGAGGCCCTTGCCGAGGCGGGTGCCAGCGGGACGCTCATCAATCATTCCGAGAGGAGGCTCGCGCTCGCTGAGATCGAAGCCGCCGTCAGACGAGCGAGGGAGTGCGGGCTCCATACCGTCGTATGCTCGAATAACGAGGCGACCTCGGCCGCCGCCGCCATCGCGGGCCCCGACTACGTCGCCATGGAGCCACCGGAGCTAATCGGCGGGAACGTATCGGTGACGAACGCGAGCCCGGACGTCATATCGCGTACGGTGGCACTGGTGCGCCGGACAGCTCCAGCTGTCGGCGTCCTGTGCGGCGCCGGGGTCAAGTCCCGGGCCGACGTCGCCAGGGCGATCGAGCTGGGTGCGGAGGGGATACTCGTCGCGAGCGGCATCGTCCTGGCGGCCGATCCGGCGGCCGCGATGGCCGACATGCTGTCCGGTTTCGAGCGATGAGCGTCCCTTCCCGATGGACGTTCTGAGGGGTGTTCCGAGAAATGGCCACACGGGCGGGGTCAGCTGACCCTCCGGGTCTCCTCCTCGATCTCGTGGGCGGCGACGATGAGCCTGTTGCCCAGTTCGGCCAGGCTCCCTCGCAATTGCGGGAGGATCCGCTTGGTGCTCTTCGTGCTGATGGCCCCTTCCGAGGTCGGCCTGATGAGTCCCTCCCGTTCGAGCATCCTCAGAGAGTAGCGGACCTCGTGGTCCTTGAGGCCCGTCTCCCTCGCGAGCCTGATGACGCCGATCGGTTGGGTCTGAATGACCGCATCCAGGACCTTGATATGCCTCTCCATGAGCGCCACCTCGTCGGTCAGCGTCCCGACCAGTTCGTTCTTGTCCTGCAATGCCATGTCAGTTCCTCCAGTCCCGGACCTCGATATCCATTGTCCGCCGTGGTATTTGAACATTGCGAACGGTTAGCATGGAACGAGGCGACCCGCCCGCGCCCGCTCCAAGCCGGACAGGACCGGCGCGTGGAGGGAGCGGTACGACCCTCTCGAGGTCGTTCGGAGGAGCATGACAGCGGAGGACCGATCCGGGATCCCTGTATCCCGGTCCGTCCCGTGCCACGGGGCTCCAGCCGTCATCCGGGATGAACCGCCCTGTCTCGGGCTCTGCAATGCCTCCCGGGACGGCCAGATGATGGCACATAATGTTACAATCGTTCCACAAGGTTTAAATGCGTCAGAAGCACAATCACATAACAACCGCAATGAAACAACGGTGGAGGCACGCGGTTCCTGAAGGAGGTTCTGCCTGCTCATCCAATCGTCACATCTTCCATCGGACGAGATGTGGAGTGCCTCCACCACCTTTTATATCCTCAATGGTTCCAGGTCCTTCGCAAGGCGAAGCGCTGACCGCAACAATGCATTTGCCTTTTACGCCGCTTATCGTTGGTAACATTTAAAAGGAGGCGGCCAATCCCCAGCGGGCGAGAGAGCGCCCGTCCCGATCGGAGACGTGGACCGATGAAGCATCCCCTGATAGTCATCGAGGCACACCGGCGATGGATCGTCGGCAGGGACCGCGCAATAGCGAGGAAGAAGGTGGACGCATACCGCCACCTGTTCCCCAACGTGGAGCGGTTCTGCATTTTCATCGGCTACCCTCGCAGCGGCCATACCCTGGTGGGGGCGATACTCGACGCGCACCGCGACATGGTGGTCAGCAACGAGCTCGACGCCCTGAAGTACGTCCGCGCCGGCCTCGACCGCGACCTCCTCTTCACCCTGATAATGGAGAACTCGCGGGCCTCCTTCGAGGAGGGCAGGACGCAGACGGGATACAAGTACGCCGTTCCCAACCAGCACCAGGGAGGTTCCGAGACGCTCAGGGTCATCGGCGACAAGAAGGGCGGAGCCACCTCGGGGTGGCTTGCCAGGGAGCCGGGCCTCCAGGCACGCCTGGAGGAGATGGTCGCAGTGCCTGTGCGTTACATCCACGTCACGCGGAATCCCTTCGACAACATCACGACGATGACGACGCGATCGGGCGACGACCTTCAGGCCTGCATCGACCGCTACTTCACATTCGCAGACACGAACCTGCGCCTCGGGGGAGAGCTCGGCGACAGGTTGATCGAGATCAGGCTCGAGGACTTCATCGGCGACCCGAGGAGGCACATCGAATCCCTGTGCCGGTTCATGGGCGTCGACTGCCCGGAGGACTTCGTATCCGACTGCGCGGGCATAGTGTTCGAGAAGCCGAAGCTCACGCGCTCCAAGATCGAGTGGCCCGAGAGGGTCGTCGACCGTGTCATCGACCGGATGGGCAAGTATCCTTTCCTCGCCGGCTACACGTTCGAGGAGTGACGCTCGGGGA
>JAKEGO010000143.1 GCA_022615805.1 Thermoplasmata archaeon | reverse complement strand
CTGAAGGCCGGTGGATGGGCGTTCTTCGGCCTGCACGTTTGCCTGGTGGTCACGCTCTTCCTCATGGTGCTCGCGCTCTTCGCGGCGCTCTACCTGATGAACGCGCTGAAGGCGCTCTTCCCGCAGATCAAGTTCAGGCCGGGTTTCGTCCACCTGACCATCCTGTACTTCTCGTTCCTCCTGACCGAGATATTCTTCATGCAGATGGCGTACTGGCGCGACGCGGATTTCGACACCAAAGACCCCGCCTGGTGGGCCTTCCCCATGTACTTCTCCCCGGTCCACGCCAGCGGACGGCTGACGGGCGCGTTGCTGCGCGTGACGAGCCTGGACGCCGCGGTGGCCGGTTTCCCGCTAATCGCGGTCACCGTGATCGTGATGGGGTACCTGCTCTCGCGGAAAATGCGTTCGGACATCTTCATCAGAGGATAAGGCCGCCGGAGCTCACGAGCCTTCCGCAGGGGGCTCGAAGGCGTCGATGAACGCGATCTCGTGCGGGTGTTTCCTCGGAGGCCGCTCCCGCTCCAACTCGGCCTGCTCGTCCGACAGGAGCGGACCGAGGCCGTCGGCCTTCTTCCCCACGATCAGAAGCGTTATGACCTGATGGCCCTCGGGTATCCCGAGCGCCTCCCTCACCTTCGACGGGCTGAACCCGGCGATGGGATGCGCGACGAGGCCGAGCTCCGTGGCCCGGAGGATGAGGAACGCCGTGGCCATGCCGGTGTCGAAGAGGTTGTAGACCCTGTCCTTGACGATGCAGTCATCCTTCGGCCTGGAAACGACGGCGACGATCATGGACGCCTCCGTGGCCCAGGCGTTGCCGGTCGAGAGCGTCTCCTTCATGCGTGATAGCGCGTCCTCGCCGCGCACAAAGACGAAGCGCCATGGTTGGTTGTTGAAGCACGAGGGGGCAAGGCGGGCGCTCTCGATCAGCTCGTCGAGGATGTCGTCCGTTATCTCGACCGGCCCGAGCGAGCGGTATGCCCTGCGCCTTGCGATGGCCTCCTTCACGTCCATGAGATCACCCCGGTACCGATTTGAGGGCTTCGTCCACTTCAGGACCGACCTGCCCTGAGCGCCTCGAGCCTCTCCTGCACATCGAAGACGTGGCCCTTGACCTCGACGTCGGGCCAGACGGCGGCGACCCTTCCCTCCGGGTCGACGATGAAGGTGCTGCGCAGTACGCCCATAGCGGTCCGACCGTACGTCCGCTTCTCACCCCAGGCGCCGTAAGCCTCGATGGCCTCGCGGTGCGCGTCCGAGAGGAGCGTCAACCTGAGCGAGTGCTTCTCGATGAACCGCTCGTGGCTGCCGATGGAGTCCGGGCTCACCCCGAGCACGGTCGCATCCAGCATGCCAAATGCCTCGATGCGCTCAGTGAAGTCGCAGGCCTCCGTGGTGCATCCGGGCGTGTCGTCCTTCGGGTAGAAGTAGAGCACGACCCACTTGCCCCTCATATCATCCAGGCAGACGTCCTTCGCGTTCTGGTCCTTGAGGCAGAACGCCGGTGCGGCGGCGCCCTCCCGTGGGATCTTCCTCGTCATGTCATCCTCTCCTCATGTGGTCCACACTACCGGAACGACTCCGATGCCGGATGCGGCTCCGGTGCATGGACCCCGTCACATCATCAGTAGTTCGGGACGTGGAGCTCGAAGTGCGCCTGGGGATGCCGGCACGCGGGGCATATGCTCGGAGCCTTCGGAGCCTGGGTTATGTACCCGCAGTTGCGGCACTTCCAGAACACCGCGCCCTTCCGCTCGAAGACCTGGCCCTTCTCGATGTTCGATATCAGTGCCCTGTACCGCTTCTCGTGCTCCACCTCGACGGAGGCGACGTTCCTGAAGAGCGCGGAGATCTCGGGGAAACCCTCCCCGTCCGCGACCTTCGCCGCTTCGGGGTAGAGCTTCGTGTGCTCTTCCTTCTCGCCGTCCGCCGCCGCCCTGAGGTTCTCAAGGGTGCTCCCCACGGCACCAGCAGGGAATGTCGCCTTTACCTCGACCATGCCGCCCTCGAGGTACGAGAAGAAGCGCTTCGCGTGCTCCATCTCGTTGTCGGCGGTCTCCAGGAATATGGCCGAGATCTGCTCGAACCCCTCCTTCTTCGCAGCCTTTGCGAAGTACGTGTACCTGTTCCTCGCCTGCGACTCGCCAGCGAAGGCGGCTAGCACGTTCTTCTCTGTCTTCGTTCCCCTGACGCACGGCAATTCGATACCCCCTCAATCGGGCTCCTTCACGGTGAAGAAGCACCTCTTCGGAGACACTATGAGGTCCTCCTTCTTCAACCTGTTTATTATCTCAGTGCACTCGTCCTTCTCCATGCCAGCGGCCTCGGCGATCTCCCCCGCCCTCGCGGGGCGCGCGAACGTCCGCATGGCCTCGAGCACCTTCTCGTACCTCGGTTCCATTGTATCACCTCTTCTGCTCGGCCGTTCCCGCCGGCCGCGAGCCTGATGGACGACCCCCTCGACCGCCATCCGCCGCCATGGTCTGCCTTCCAAGGGCGAACGCCCTCTCGTTGACCTCGACTGCACTCGCGGGGACGGTGCTCCGGACGGCGTCCAACACCGCCCCCGGTCCGAGCGGGAATCCCTCCAGCGCGGTGAGCGCGCCGACGAGGACGATGTTGACCGTCATGGCGTTCCCCGCCTCATTGGCCATCGCAAGGGCGTCCAACTCGACGACCTTCGCCACGCTCCTCAGTGCCCCGATGACCTCCGCGTATGAAACGTAACGCTCTTTGACGCCAGTGGCCAGGTCAGCCGTCTCGCCGGGGGGGTGCTGGAGCGTCGTTTCGGTTATCACCGTGCCGCCGGGCTTCAGGAAATTGACGTGACGCAGGGCCTCCATCGGCTCGAGGGCCAGGATGACGTCCGCCTCGCCGTAGGGGATCAGGGGCGAGATCGAGCGCTCGCCGATCCGCTGGTGGATGACGACGGAGCCGCTCCTCTGGGCCAGGCCGTGGAGCTCGCCGGTCCGGACCGCCACGCCAGAGGTGGCGCAGGCCTCGCCGATGACGTTGCACATGCGGACGACGCCCTGGCCGCCCACGCCGCAGGCGATGATCCCGAATGGTCTCATCACTCCACCCCCTCGTCGGGGCAGCACTCGCCCAGCGTCGCGTAGTCCTCCGCCTCGATGTATGCGCGGTCCTCGCCGCCCATGTCGACCGCCGTGCTGTGGATCGCCTTGAACCCGCATAGCTTCGCACACACGCCGCATCCGACGCAGACCTCGGGGGCGATGCGCGCCTTGCCGTCCTCGGGGTCGATCGAGATCGCGGGGCACATGAAGTTGCGGATGCAGTTGTACGCCTTGCGGCACGCGTCCTTGTCGACGCGGAACGGGACGATCTTCCCTCCGGCCTTCCTGTAGTTCCTGAAGTGGTAGAGCGCGCACTCCTGGTGCGATATGACGACGGAGAAGCCGTCGTGGTCGATGGCCTCCCTTATGGCCTTCACGTTCTTGATGGCGTCGTAGGAGTCGATGTTGAATATCCGCTCCACGCCCAGACCCCGGAGGGCAGCCTCGATGTCGACCTTCTTACCGGCTGCCCCGCCGGCGACCCGGTCGCCGCCAGGGTGCGATTGCTGGCCGGTCATCGCCGTGACCGCGTTGTCCAGGACGATGAGCGTGATGTCGTCGTCGTGGTGGACCGCGTTGACGACGGCGGGGAGACCCGCGTGGAACAGCGTGCTGTCCCCTATCATCGCGACGACCTTCTCCATTGCGGCATGCTGGGCTCCGGTCGCGACGCCGATCCCCGCCCCCATCGCCAGCATGGAGTCGGTCCAGTTCATGGGCTCCAGGCAGGCCATCGAGTAGCAGCCGATGTCGTTCGCGAGGAAGACCGCGTTGCGGTCGCGTACGGCGCGAATGAGGGACCAGAAGGTCGCCCGGTGGGGGCATCCAGCGCAGAAGACGGGAAGCCTCGGGGGGAGGATGGACGAGACCGCGTTCATCCTCTCGAGGTGGGCGAAGTGGTCGAAGGGCAACGGGCGCCCGGATGCCTGGGAAAGCGCCCTCGCGACGATGGGGACGTTGAACTCGAGCATCTCCGGGAGGTGTCCGGACCGCTTTCCCACGATGCGCAGGCCGGGGTTGACGTCCTTGGCGATCCGTGTCACGGCGTCCTCGATGTACGACGACAGCTCCTCCACCACCACGACGGTCTCGAGGGGCTCGACGAACCTGGCGATCGCCTCCTCCGGAAGGGGGTTGAGGACTCCGATCTTCAGGATGCCGGCGGGTACCTCTAGCCCCATGAGCGACTCCAGGGAGTAGAGGTAGCAGACGCCGGCTGTGATGACCCCAAAGGGTTCATCGCGGGAACCCGTGTCGAGCGGGCGCAGGGCCTCTCCATCGAAGCGCTCCAGGCGGTCCCAGCCAGTATCGTCCATCTCGGCGCGCATGATTGCCATCCTCTCGAGGAGGCGGGCCTTGGCCGCGCGGGCGGCTTCTCCCACGGTCTTGAACTGCCTTCCCTGGCCCTGCCACTGGATCCTCTCGAATGGCGTGCGGACCATCTCGCCGACATCCACGAGCGAGCTCTGGTGGTTGACCCTCGTCGTGCTCCTGATGAGCACCAACGTCCCGTACCTCTCGGACAGGTCGAAGGCCGCCCTGACCATGTCGTGCATCTCCTGGG
>JAKEGO010000142.1 GCA_022615805.1 Thermoplasmata archaeon | reverse complement strand
CCTGACGATGCCTTCGAGGATGGCTGTGATACCGAAGGCGAAGGAGATGGAAACACGTCTTCTCGAGGACGCAGAAGCATCATTGCTACGATGCACTAGCTTGAAGCTCGTACAGACCCCCTTAGTAAGGAACGGTCTGAATCCAATCGTCGAGATAATCACAGCACTGATCGAGATGGACGAGCTCCCTGTCAGAATGCTTTCAACAAAACAGCGGAAGTACCTCCCGTTCCTCCGCGACCTCGACTACGTTAAGGAGAGGAATGATATCATCGTCCGCGCGAATCGATTCGAGCAGGTGTTCCTTCCTGGGGACCAATCAGACGAAAGCGAGATGTTCAACGCGCTCATTGGCGAGATAGCCGAAAGGGGGTTCCCGTACCTCAAGACCGATATGAAGATCACCCACCTCACACCGCTTCTCCGGACGGGGAACGTCTTCTACTACACCTCACTGATTAACGAGGGACCTATCCCACTGGAAGCAAAGACCGTTCCAACTCTGTATACCCGCTATTACGGACGCCGATCCTCCAAAGGGGGGATTAAGACTCTCACATACATCCGGGAACTCAGCGAAGTCGGCATTCTGGAAAAAGAGGGACGATACTTACAGCCGAACGCTGACGCTTGGGAGCGATTCCTTGAGAGGGCGCCAGCGTTGACGTGATGACGGCGGGTCACGATCATCGAAACCACTGGAGTAAAAATACTTAGCATAGCCTTTTTCAAGATCGAGTGGAGGTTCCTTGAAAAGGGTGGGTGCAGGCCCGGCCTATCCTCTGATGATCCCCAGCACCTCGTCCCTCCGCCTCTCCATCTCCCGCCTCGTCCTCGCCTCCAGGTTCAGCCGCACCAGCGGCTCGGTGTTCGACGGGCGGACGTTGAACCACCAGTCGTCGTACTCGACGCTCAGCCCGTCCAGCGTGTGCTGTCTCCCGTCCGGGAACGCCCTTAGCAGTCGCTCGAACACGGCGTCGAGGTCCGCGACGGTGGAGTTGATCTCCCCGCTGGCGTGGTAGCGTCGGAAGGGGGCGATCAGTTCGGAGAGCGGCTTCCCTTCGCGCCTCACCATGTTGGCCACGAGGACGGCGGCGAGGGCCGACGACTCGCAGTAGAGGTTCTCGCGGAAGTAGTAGTGGCCCGACAGTTCGGACGCGAAGACGGCGTCCTCGTCGCGCATCTGCCGCTTGATGAACGCGTGGCCGACTCGGGATATTCCCGCTTTGCCGCCCGCCTCCTCGATGGACTCCCTGACCGCCCAGGAGGATCGGAGGTCGTAGAGGACCCTCCCTCCCGGGTTCTTCGCGAGGATCGCCGAGCCGATGAGGGCGGCGGTCATGTCGTTGGGCACGATGCCTCCGCGCTCGTCCACGAAGCCGACGCGGTCGGCGTCGCCGTCGAAGGCGATGCCGAGGTCGTGGCCGCCCCCGCGGACCATCGCCTGGAGGTCGGCCATCGCCTCGGCCTTGAGTGGATTGGCCTCGTGGTTGGGGAACGAGCCGTCCAGTTCGTCGTACAGGGGGTCGATGTCGAGGATGCCCTCGAGCGCGCGGGCCTCGACGACGCCCATGGCGTTGGCGAAGTCCGCGGCGACCCTGAGCGGTCCGCCGCGCTCTCCGACGGGCTCCGCGTGACTCCTGACCATCGCGGCGTACTCGGGCGCGATGTCGTGGGACGTGACGGTCCCCCTCCGTGCGCCTCGGCGGGCGAACCTGTCGGACATGACGATGTCGCGGATGTCATCGATCCCGGTGTCCCCCGAGATCGGCACCGCGCTCGCCCGGGAGAGCTTGAGGCCGTTCCACTCGGCGGTGTTGTGGGATGCGGTGATCATGATGCCGCCGTCGGCCCCGAGGAGGCCGTTGGCGAAGTAGGACATGGGGGTGCTGCATAGGCCGAGGTCCACGACGTCGGCGCCCTGGTCGGTGAGTCCGCGGGAGAGGGCGTCGAAGAGCGGCTTCGAGTGCGGCCTCATGTCGCGCCCGACGACGACGCGGCGGCACCCGACGAAGGAAACGAACGCCCGGCCGATCCTGTATGCGACGTCAGCATTCAGGTTATGGCCGTAGATGCCGCGGATGTCGTAGGCCCGGAAGATCCCGGGGTCGAGCATGGCGCTGTATCCGCCCGCCCGATAAAAGGGTTGCCCATCGAGCACCGGGCCGACGGAGACGACGGATCACCGCTTCGCCCTCGCCTGCCTCCCGTCGCTGTTCCCGGGCCACCATGAAACGTCCACCCTCATCTTCAGCGGCCTCTTCATGTGGTACTGCTGGCCGTGCTCCTCGGCGGCGACCTTGGAGCCCCTCTGGGCTATCACCACGCCCGTGACGAGGATCAGCCCGAAGAAGAGCTGGAGCGGGCTCATCAGCGTCCTCGTGAGAAGGGCGTCGAAGAGGATGGCGAAGGCCGGGATCAGGTACGTGAGTATCGACAGTGAGGAGAGCGTCTTCTCGCGCATGGCGTAGTTCCAGATGAGAGGCCCCATCGCCGTGGGGAATATCGCGAGGACGGCTATGGCAATCCATGTCGCGCGCCCCCAGCCGGGGACGGCCGCCACGTCGTTCCACTCCATCACCAGGGTCACGGGGAGCAGCATCACAAGGCCGACCAGTGCTGTCGTCACGGACCATGTCACAGGGTGTGTGAACGAGAGGGCCTCCTTGCTCTTCAGGCCGGATATGGCGTACATGAGCGCTGTCAGGACCATGAGGACGTTCCCGTAGAGGGCCTCGGGGCCAGCCGAGGCGTCGTAGAACAGGAGCAAGGTGGCCGCGAACGCGATGACGGCGCCGCCTATGATGTGGGCGTTCACCCGTTCGCCGAGGAACCTCATCGCGAGGATGATCGTGAAGAGCGGGGCCATCTCCTGCAGGACCGACGCCATCCCCGCCGTCGTGTAGAGCAGGCCGTAGTTCTGGAAGAGGTTCCCGAGGACTGTGGAGAACAGGCAGACGAACGCCGCCTCGGGCAGTACCTCCCTGGATAACAGCGGACCCCTGTCGCTTATCATGAGCGAGAAGAGGACGATGAAGGGGAACGTGACGGCGAACCTCATGAGCGCCATGGTCATCGGTCCCGCCTCCTCCAGGGCTATCTTCATGAGAGGGAAAGTCAGGCCCCACAGCGCGAGGGACCCGATCAGCGCCACCCAGAGACCGTTCCGCATCGGCACCCCATGGCCATCGACCATATAAAGGAGACCAATCTGGGGGCAGCGCTGTCGGGTCGGGGCGTATCGAACGCGATGGTCACGCATCGCCGCGGTCCACCCTGCACGCACAGTCTGGCAGCATCGTGGCGCGTGTCGATCGAGCTTCGCAACGAGGTCGATGGCGCCGTCACCGTCAGCTACAGGTCGCAGTACATCACGCCTCATCTCGGCGGGACGGTGCAGGAGCTCTTCTACGCGGCCCTGATCCCGCCGTATCCCTTGCAGAGCGCCCTCGTCTCCATCATCGACACGGCCGGGGAGCCGCATCTCTCAAGTTGAGGTTGTCCGGTCGGCCGCCCGCCCCTCGCATCGATCCGGCCGCCCCTGCTGGTCGGCACCGGGCGCACCGCCTCCAGCCCCTCCGGGGCGAGGGGATACCAAAAGTTGTAATAACCCGCCGCGCGATGCACTGCCGTGCTGGAAGGCGAGTTCGAGGACACGGTCGACGCCATAAGGACGATGCGCATCCGGGGCGCCGGCGCGATAGCCCGCGCCGCGGCCCGCGCGATGGCGGCAGCGGTCCGCGAGGGGCGGGACATCGAGGCGGCGCGGAGGACCCTGCTCAACACGAGGCCCTCGGCCGTAAGCCTGCGCAATGCGGTCGAGTTCATGTACCAAAGGGCCACGGCGGCGGGTGAGGACCCCGACGCTGTCGATTCGGCGGCCGCGGAATTCGAGGCATACGCCGCGGAGGCAAGGGCCGGCGTCGTGCGCCACGGCTCGCGGCTCATGGTCGATTTCGGCAGGTACCTCACGCACTGCAACAGCTCGGCGGTCATCGACACCCTCGTGGCGGCGAGGCGCTCGGGGCGGCGCTTCGAGGTCTTCGCCACCGAGACGAGGCCGTGGGGACAGGGGCACCTGACCGTCCAGGCCCTCGCCAGTGCCGGGATCGAGACGACGCTCATCGTCGATTCCGCCGCGAGGCACATAATCGCGACCGAGGACATCCATGCGGTGCTCCTGGGCGCGGACACGGTGACGATGGCCGGCTCGCTCATCAACAAGGTGGGCACGGCGAGCGTGGCCTCGGCCGCCAGGGACCACGGGGTGCCCGTCTACGTGTTCACCGAGACGTACAAGTTCTCGCCCGCGGCCATGGGGAGGAACCCGGTGCCGATCGAGGAGAGGCCGGCCGAGGAGGTGCTCCCCTGCCCCATACCGGGCGTCAAGGTGAGGAACCCGGTGTTCGACGTCACGCCGCCGGAGATGGTCAAGGGGATCGTCACCGAGGGCGGCATCATCACGCCGTCGCAGGCGCGCGCCATCTGCGAGAGGATCGGCGCGGGGGACCTGTCCCCCCACGTCGCCTGACGCGGCACAGCGGAGGTGAGCGTCATGGAGGTCGACTGGATCGAGGCGATCTACAGGATCGACAGCGACATGCCCCTTGAGAAGGCAGCCAGGATAATCGCAATGGAGGAGTCCACCGGGACGTGGACCGAGGTCAGGACGACGGACCGGGACCTGGGCTTCGTGACCGCGACGGTCGGGGACATCGACGAGAGGGCGCGCACGGCGTCCGTCATCTACCCCCTCGACCTCTTCGAGCCAGGGAACGTGCCGCAGCTCCTGTCGGTGGTCGCCGGCAACCTCTTCGGGCTCGAGCAGATACGAAAGGTCCGGCTGGAGGATGTCATCATGCCACACTCCTACGTCCGCCGGTTCCCGGGGCCGAGGTACGGCATCGAGGGGATGCGCCACCTCGTGGGTTCCGAGAGGCGGCCCCACGTGGGCACCATCGTCAAGCCGAAGGTCGGCCTCACGCCCGCGGAGACGGCGAAGGTGGCGTTCTCGGCGGCGCTGGGCGGCGTCGACCTCATCAAGGACGACGAGACCCTCACGGACCAGGCCTTCTGCCCGATGACCGAACGGATCCCGGAGGTGATGGAGGTCCTCGACAAGGTGTGGGAGGAGACGGGTCGGAACGTATCCTATGCGGTCAACGTCACGGCCGGCCCCGAGGAGGTCGCGGAGCGTGCGGACATCGCCTCGAAATGGGGGGCGAACATGCTCATGATCGACGTCCTCACGTCGGGATTCACCGGTCTCCTGGAGCTCAGGCGCGAGACGTCGCTCCCGATACACGTGCATCGCGCGATGCACGGGGCGATCACCCGCGACCCGGACCACGGCATCTCCATGAAGGTGATCTCCCGGCTCGTGAGGATGCTCGGCGGCGACCAGTTCCACGTCGGCGCGATAACCGGGAAGATGGACGCCACCGCGGAGGAGGTCCTCCCCCTCGACCGCATCCTGACGGAGAAGTGGCACGGCCTCAGGCCCACCTTCCCGGTCGCATCGGGCGGCCTCCACCCGGGCTGCGTTGCCGACGAGGTGAGGCACCGCGGGATGGACATCATCATGCAGGCCGGCGGCGGGATACACGGGCACCCGGCAGGGACGAGGCGCGGGGCCATGGCAATGCGCCAGGCCGTCGAGGCGGTCACCCAGGGCCGGACGCTGGAGGAGTTCGCCGTGGAGCACGAGGAGCTGAGGCAGGCGCTCGAGAAGTGGGGCGTGGGGAAGAAGGAGGAGTACTATGCCGAATGACGGCTACCGGCGCCTGACCGCGACCAAGATAAATGCATGCCAGGGTGCGCTCGAGGTCCTCCTGAACGCGGACGACGCCCGCGAGATGGCCCTCGGGAGCCTCGACAGGGTCGAGGTGCGGGCGGGCGACCACTCCGCGATCGCCATCGTCAACACCACCGAGACGATGGTCGGCAGGGGCGAGATCGGCCTCTTCTGCGAGACCTGGGACAGGCTCGCCGTCGGGGAGGGCGCCGCGGCCGAGGTCGTCCCGATGAGCAGGCCCAACAGCGTCGAGCACATCCGCAAGAAGATCGCCGGCGGCTTGCTGACCGAATCCGAGATCCGCGAGCTCGTGCGGGATATCGTCTCGGGCCGCCTCTCGAACCGCGAGATCACCGCCTACACAGTCGCCATCCAGATCAACGACATGACCATGGAGGAGATCGTACACCTCACCCAGGCGATGGTCGAGACAGGCGAGAGGATAACCTTCACGCGGCAGCCGGTGTACGACGTGCACAGCATCGGAGGGGTCCCGGGGAACAAGTACGCCCCGATAACCGTCGCCATCGCGGCGGCGGCCGGGCTCATGGTGCCGAAGACGTCATCCCGCGCCATCAGTTCGGCGTGCGGGACCGCGGACTTCATGGAGATGGTCACGAACGTGGTCCACACGGGCGATGCGATACGCGAGATCGCCGAGCGCGTGGGCGGCACCCTCGTCTGGGGCGGCGGCCTCAACCTTGCGCCGGCCGACGACATAATCATACGCGCCGAACGGCCACTGAGCCTCGACCCGCACTGCCAGGTCCTGGCATCGGTCATGGCCAAGAAGCTCGCCACTGGAGTGCAGCGCCTCCTCATCGACATCCCGATGGGGCGGGGAACGAAGGTCGAGGACGAGGAGGGCGCGCGCCGCCTCGCGCGGGACTTCATCGAGCTCGGCCGGCGGCTCGGGGTCGAGGTGAGGTGCGCCATCACCTACGGCGGCCAGCCCATCGGCCACGCCATCGGCCCGGCCCTCGAGATCCGTGAGGCCCTCGGCATACTCGAGGGGAGCCTCCACATCGGCAGCATACGCGAGAAGGCAATCGAACTGGCGGGCGCGCTGATCGAGATGGACCGCCTCGCGCCGAAGGGGCGCGGCAGGATCATAGCCGAGGAGATCCTCGACCGCGGGAAGGCACTCGAGAAGTTCCGCGAGATCATCGAGGCCCAGGGCGGCGACGGCTCGATCAAGTCCACGGACATCGAGCCTGGCAGGTTCACGAGGGACATCCTCAGCCCGAGGCATGGTTACGTGGAGGGGGTGCACAACCACACCCTCGTCCGCATGGCGAGGCTCGCCGGCGCGCCGAGGGACAAGGGGGCCGGCCTCGTGCTGCACCGGAAGGAGGGGCAGTCGATCGACGAGGGCGACACCCTGATCACGGTCCACGCGGACGCTGAGTGGAAGCTCGAGGCGGCGGTGGGCCATGCCACCGCCAACTGGCCCGTCCGGATCGAGGGGATGATCCTCGAGGAGGTCATCGAGTGAGGTCCTGCCCGGTGTGCAACACCTCTTTCGATGGAGGGTCCTGCGAGACCTGCGGCACGCCGGCCGAGATCGGGGACGACGCCGGGAGATGGTACGAGATCGGCAGGGACCACTGGAATGCGGGGCGTCACGGCTGGGCGGCGCGGTGCCTCGAGAGGACAGTGGCCATCGACCCGTCCCTCGTGAAAGGGTGGGTGGCGCTCGGCATAGCCAGGAGGGACGCGGGCGAGTTCCTGTCGGCGATCGAGAGCTTCGACCGGGCCATCGCCATGGACCCCGCCGAGGACAAGGCGTACTACAACAAGGCCATGACCCTCGAGTCGCACTCGATCCACAGGGACGCCCTCATGGTCCTGGACGCGGGGCTGGAGCGCAGGCCCGGGAGCCTGGTCCTCCTGCTCGAGAAGGCCGACCTCCTGGCGAAGGTCGAGAGGTACGAGGAGTCGCTCGACACCTACGATTCGGCGCTGAGGGTCAACCCACAATACAAGGTCACGATGCACGCGAGGCAGAGGGTCGTCGAGATGCTCGAGAAGCAGCGGCAGAGGGAGCAGCGCGGCGGCCTGTTCCGGCGGCGGGAGAGGGCGCCGGCGGAGGCGTCGACCTCGCAGCGGGACCCGGACCCCGGGTCCGCGTCGCCGGAGGGCGGCGGGCAGGTCCCCCCATCCGGGGCCGACGGACCCGCGACGGATGGCGGGGACCGCACGCAACCTGCACCTCCGGGCGATGGCCCCCGGGGACCGGACGCCGCGAACCGTCCCGACGAGCGGCGCGACGATGGGCGGGACGGCGGCCGACCTGACCCCGCGGCAAAGGGGAGGGCATGGCGACCACCGTGGCGCAAGAGGGAGGCCAACGACCTCCAGGACGGGAGGGAGGGCTCGGACGAGGAGCGCGGGCGGGGTCTCTCAAGGCGCGATTGACCGTTCTGTCGATTCAGCGGTCATCTTCTCATCCTTCCGAGGGCTTCGACGTTCGGGTGACGATCTGAGATACCAGATCCCCTTTGTGGCGTGCGTGATGATCCTCGCCGCTTTCGGCGTCGAGGGACATGCGCCGAGCGACATGGATGTGGAGTACGACGAGGCGTCCGGACGGTTGAACGTGACGATAACGCACAACGTCGCAGATCCCGGGACCCATTTCGTGGACCGGGTCCGCGTCGAGGTCGACGGCGAGGAGGAGGTCGACGAGGGGTATTCCGACCAGCCGACCTCGGGGACGTTCACGTACCTTTATAACGTCACTCCGCAAGCGTCCGAGCAGATCAAGGTCAGGGCCGAGTGCAACCAGGGGGGCGACATCGAGGAGGAGATGGAGTTCGACCCCTGGAATGGCAACGGGGGCAACCAGACCTCGGGCAACGCATCGTCGGACCTCGACGGCGCCGTTGCCGACGGCGAATACGACTTCTCTTTCTCGTTCGGCGGGGGCGAGCTCGAGGTCCACTGGTCCATCGTCGGAAGCGACCTGCACATGGCACTGGTCGGCCAGACGTCGGGGTGGGTCTCGATCGGGTTCGACTACAGCCTTACCATGGCGGATTCTGACATGGTCTTCGGGTTCGTCGATGGGACCGGGACGGTGTTCGTCTACGATCAGTGGTCAAGGGGATCGACAGGCCCTCACCCCCCGGATACCGCCGAGGGCGGCACATACGACATCACTTCCTTCAATGGCTCGGAGGCCGGAGGCGTCACGACGATCGAGTTCGGGCGCCCGTTGGACACCGGCGATGCCAAGGACCGCGTCATCCCGTCCTCCGGGAGCATGAAGGTCATTTGGGCGACCGGGACGTCCGACGCGTTCGACATGCATACCCAGGCAGGCTTCGGGACCATCGATTTCGTCACGGGTGAGGCCTCCGAGGAGATTAAGGTCGGGCTATGGCCCTACCATGCGGCACTCATGGGTGCGGGGACCGCCGTCATGCTGGTCGGCATCGTCATAGGCATGACGCAGCGGAAGAAGAAGTGGTGGTAAAGGACGCACATGCGGTTCGGGACCGTCGGAGCCGCCCTGACCCTCGCGGGCCTTGCCATGGGCTACTACATGGTGGGGGAGAGGACCGGGGTCCACCTCCGCGTCGCGCATTCGGCCGTAGGGCTGCTGGCGGTCGTCCTGACGCTCATCACCGTGGCCATGGCCTACGGCGGCCTGAAGCTGAAGAAGAGAGTGCTGAGGCTAGCCCACGTTTGGGTGGCGCGGATCGCGTTCGCGGTGATGCTCTTCGCGGTTGCGGGCGGCCTGCGACAGGCTGGCGTCCTCTGAAACGTCAGTTGCCCATCGCATCGAGAAGAAGGACGATGGACGATACGAAAATGGTCACCATGATGAAGGGGACGACCGTCCGGGCGTACCCCTGCCTCTGGAAGTCGTAGGCGACCATCCCCGGGACGATGTAGGCCACGATCCCGAGGGGCCACGGCCCTCCCAGCAGGTGAAGCGGGCCGTCCACAGCAAGGACGGCGATCATCCCCACCAGCAGGAGCATCGCGTACCTCCGCCTCCCGTAGAGGTATACGCGCCTGGCCATGCGGTCCGTGGCGAGGCCCGACATCACCGCTGCGAGCGGGACCAGGAGCAGGGCGATCGGAGATCGGAGGGCGACGAGCGCGAGCAGGCCCGGAGCGATCGGCCCGCCGGGGGAGCTCCCGGTCCTCTCGTTCCAGAGGAGCGAGATGCCGATGCCCGCCGCGATGGCGATGACGCCGCCGCTCAGGGGGTCAAGCCCCATGGAACGGCCTCCCGGCGGCCGCGATGACCCCTTTCGCGGCCTCGCACTCCCTGTTCCCGAAGGCGAACACGACGACGTCCCCGTCCATCATGCGGATCGCGGCGTCGAGCGCGCGGGCTCCGTCGTCGACGAGATCGATGCCTGGCGCCCCCGTGATGCCGCGCAGCCTCCCTTCCATGATCGCACCCGTGGGGCCGGCGGCGACCAGCCCGGTCAGGCCGGCGCGGGCGACGAACCCCTCTGCCATCTCGACCGCTCTGGCCGGCCGGTCGCCCCGCCCGCAGAAGACGCCGACGACGGGCATCCCCGGGAACCCGCGGCGTGCCTCCGTAAGCGCCATGGAGGTCGACTCGACGTCGTTGGCGCCGAGGGCGTCGAAGAGCACGACCCTCCTGCCCTCCACGTCGAGGTCGCGCCAGGGCGGCGGGATCTCCGATCGGTCGCGCAGCACGTTCGCCAGGTGCTCCCTCGCGATGCCGATCTCGTCGAGGACGGCGAGCGTCACCGAGACGTTCTCCGGCCGCTCCCCTCTCGGTGAGAAGCCTGGCGGGAGGTCGCGGGGCGCGACGACGACCCGCGTCCCCCTCTCCCGCGCAGCCCTCCGGATGACGCCGAGATGTCGCCTCTCGGCGGTGACGAGGACGCCGCCCTCCGGGATGGACCGGGCAAGCGAGCGCGCGATGTCCCGCGTGGTCGGCCCCATGACGTCGGTATGGTCCGTCCTGACGTTGGTGATGACCGCGACCGTCGGGTCGACCATCCGCGCCGACGCCTCCTGCAGGTCCGGCGAGAGTGCCATGCACTCCACGACAGCGGCCCCGCCGCCCCGCCCGGCGACGAGCGCCATGAAGGACATCTGCTCCCGGACGCTCGGCGGCGTCCGCCCCTCGATGGGACGGGCGACCCCCGAACCGTCGACGGTCCGCGCGCCCTTCCCGGTGGTCTTCGTCCACGCCCGGAGGCCGGCGTCCCGCAGGGCGGCGCCGACGAGGTCGGCGACGGCGGTCTTTCCCCGCGTTCCGTTGACGTGGACCCTGATGGGGACCGCGTCGAGCGCTCGCCGGTGTCGCCTGGCCTCGACGGCGAGGAGGTCCGTCATGATGAGGACGAGCCCGATCAGGGTGGCGAGGGGCAGCAGGTACTGCACGGACCGTGAAGGAAGTCCACGGTTAAATCGGTTCCGTTCCCGCCCGTCGCGGCCGGCCGCGGGGATGGGCGAGGTGGTGGACCGTTACATGCAATGACCCGATGTTGTCGCCCGTCAATGCCGTACGCTGACCTGCATGTGCGAGAGCATGTGCCTGTAGTTCTTCACCGGCATCAGGTTCGAGAATGCCCTCTGGACGACCTCCGGGAGCGCAGGGTGGATGTACATCGCGTCGAAGGCCGGCGCGGCCGAGCCGGTCTCCGTGTACATCAGGTCGATGATCCCCTGTATCAGGACGGACGCCTGCGGTCCTATGATGTGCGCGCCGAGGATGCGCTCGTCATCCCCGAGGA
Source organism: Thermoplasmata archaeon (assembly GCA_022615805.1). Taxonomy (GTDB): domain Archaea; phylum Thermoplasmatota; class JAKEGO01; order JAKEGO01; family JAKEGO01; genus JAKEGO01. The sequence continues at coordinate 259 of JAKEGO010000142.1, read as the reverse complement.
TGACCTTCACGAACATGTCGCTGACCTGCATGGCGCTCCCCTTGGCCGTGTCCTCGTACCTGTAGAAGCCGATGAGGACCCTGTCCTCGCCGTGCGTCGCGACGGCGTCCTCCATGCCCATGCCGACGGCGGCGATCTCCGGGTGCGTGAACACGGCGTGGGGCACGGCGTGGTGGTCGGCCTTCATGCTCCCGTCGAGGAAGGCATCGTAGAAGGCGACGGTCGCCTCGTGGTTCGCGACGTGCTTGAACAGGTGCTT